>NZ_QTWZ01000028.1:0-21100 GCF_003461385.1 Ruminococcus sp. AF17-1AC | reverse complement strand
TTATTATACTTTGATTGTTTTTTATGTGTCAAGTTTTATTATACAGGATTACAATGTATTTAGCCTCGTCCAAAAATCCCTTTGTCTTAAGCCTTGCGAGGATATGAGTTTGTTCACGAAACTTAGCGATTTCCTTGTGTATGTCCATTACTTGTGTTTTACCAGTGAACTCTTTCAGCTTCAAATCCTGCAATGATGTTTGAAGCGGTTTAAGGATAGTTTTGTAATTGCAGAAAAGCTTGTTGCATAGTCCTATAAATATACTATAGATCAATTCTTGTGGAATTGCCTTTAATTCGCAATCTGCTGCATTTATATTATGTTTAGAGCAAGTCCAGCATACCGTGTTATTTATTTTCTTTCGTCTAAAGGAACTACCGCAATTTCCACACTTGATTTTTCCACTCAATGGGTATTTAGCTGTTTCGCGGCAGCCCATCGATTTGCGAATTGATATAAGGTGCTGAGCTTTTTCAAATATATCCTCGGATATTATTACCGGCATCGTTTCCTGTACAAGATACTGATCAAACTCACCCTTGTTTTCTTTTTGCTTAAACGGGAAGTTGTCAGTGGTGTAAAACTTCCGAAATACAGACCTGCCGGTATACTTTTCATTCATAAGAATATATCTTATGGTATTTTTACACCATATAAAGCCCTTGCTGCCTTTATCAATGTGTTTTTTGTTAAGTTCCTTCGCAATAGTTTCCATACCTATACCATTTATATACTGCGTGAAAATATCTCGTACAATTTTCGCTTCATTTTCAATAGTGACTATATCTTGCTTCCTTCTCATATACCCATACGGCAAAGAGGGCGGATTAAAAGTACCGTTCTCCATTCGCTTTTGAACAGACCACCGCAAATTCTGTGAAATAGAAGTCGATTCTTCCTGAGCCAGACCGCCCATAATCGTTATCATCATCTCGTCAGTCATATCGGCAGTATCGATGTTCTCTTTTTCAAACAGCACCGTTATGCCTAAGCTTTTCAGCTCTCTGATGTTTTTCAGACAGTCTTTGGTGTTTCGGGCAAATCGGCTGATAGACTTTGTATATATCCTGTCTATCTTGCCTTTCCGGCAGTCGCTTATCATTCGCTGAAATTCATCACGCTTGTCCTCACGAGTACCTGTTATTCCCTCATCTATCTAAAAGCCGTCTCTGATACAATTTTATTTTTACAGAAAAACGGGTTCAAATTTCTCGGACGGGTTCAAATTTTGTAACCTTTCCGTAGATAAGGCTCGGAATTTTCAATTTTATCATATTGCTATCAGAAACTGGCGTTATAATGGTTTCTGATATTTTTTCTTTTTTATCCGACACTTTGGCGTTCTCAATTGTATTAGTAGTGAAAGGAGGGCAAGGCAAGATGTCAAAATCTTTGTTGCGTACGGACAAAGAGATTGCGGAGATCTACAAACGCCACAGTAAAACTGTTTATCGCGTCTGCTTTGCTTACATGAAAAATCCTGCTGATACCGAGGATGCAGTTCAGGATACATTCTTCCAGCTAATCAAGAGCGGTCCCGCTTTTGAAAGCGAAGAACACGAAAAGGCATGGCTTATCAGAACTGCCACGAACATTTGCAAAAATGTCCTGCGGCATTGGTGGCGCAGACACGAGAACATCGAGGATTTCTACAATCTCCCCAGCTCAGAAAATATCGAAACAGATGATATTTTCCAAGTGGTTATGGAACTCCCCGAAAAGTATAAGACCGTGGTCTATCTGTATTATTATGAAGGATATACCAGCGTGGAAATCGCAGGCATCCTGAAAAAGCCGCAATCGACAATCCGTAATTATTTGCACGAGGCTCGTGCCATCCTCAAAGAAAGGTTAGGTGATGATTTCGATGAAGAACAATAAAATCATTACTTCTTGGGACAAAATCGAACCGAGCGATTCTGCAAATGATCGTATGCTTTCTGCGATTTTAGAGAAGAACCGTTCTGTTCATGACAGAAAGGATAAGGTGAACTATATGTCACAGAGAAAGAATTTCAAAAAGTTCCTGATTCCAGTTGCCGCTTGCCTGGTAGCCATAGTCGCAGTAACAGGAATTGTTGGCAGCAATATGGGATGGTTTGGTTCTAAAGGTTATACTGTTAATCTTGCAAACGGTGACTCCATTGTCTATCACATCGGAAGTACCAACGTGGCAAGTATTCATGTCGGCTATCCCGTTTCATCGCGTAAACTGACAGATGCAGAATTGGACGCCATACTTCCTGAAACCACTGAACGAAGATCAGCCATCGGAACTTTCCGAGAGGAAAACGGGGAGCTGCTCCGAGTCGAAGGAAAACTCGGTGATGCGACAATCATATTTGCCCAGGATAATTTTCCAATAAGCGATGTGGTTCTGGAAGGAAACGAAAGCAGCTCATCGGTAAACGGAATTCCTGTCACTACGGGATACTTTGTTACCAGTCCCAACAGCAGAGGTGAGCAATCCGCAATATTCTTCGCTTCGTTCTCTATTGGAAATACGAATGTCTATGTGGAGTGTTATGGAGACAAAAGCGATGCAGATGCGGTAAGTCAAGAAACGGCAGATTTGATTTTCAGCATCATAACAAAAGGTGAGCCCGATTTTTCGGCTATTACAAAGTAAGACAGAAAAGCTCCCCACATCGGTTCAAAGTGAGCCGTTGTGGGGAGTAATCTTTATACTCGGATTTCCAATCCGTTATGGAAGGTAACCCGGATGTCATCTTTGCCGTAGACCGTGATGAAGTCGCACATTGCGTACCAGGTGCCTTCCTCAAAGTAATCGACCTGCTCCGGCAGCGACCGCAGCACCTTCATGAAGTTCTCCATCATCTGTCTCTGAGCCTGCCGCTTGGTTATCGCCGACTGCGTTTCATCCAGTTTTGCCTTTGCTGCATCGAATTTTGAAACGTCATATTTATCGCTCATCCTTTCGGAGTCTTGGCGTATGGTTTCTTTGGCTGCCGAGATTTCATACCGGCCGTGTGATTAACATACTTACAGAGTTGATATTCTATTGTCAAGTTACTTGGAGCTTTTATTCTCCTTACACTTGTATAGGGGTAGAAGTCGGATATTTAACAACCGTTTTTTATTGCAATTTTAAAAGTTTGTTAAGTTTGCACAAAATCCTACGTTTCTTTTTGTTAATGTTTTGCTGAGTGGTATGTAGAAAACAAGCGACCTCGTTTTCCGTTTTATTTTCAAAATATATTGCAAAGATCAACCTTCGTTCATCATCAGAAAGTTCATTCAGACAACTATACAGCTTTTCGCATTTAATATTTTGTATCACTCTTCTTTCGACGTCGTCATTTTCTGTTCGGAACTCCTGAAAGTTTTCAAGTTCTCCGTTAATGTTTCCTTTCAACGCAGAGAACTGGATCTCGTGCTTATAGAACGATTTATTGTTGTCATCAATATTCCATTGGGTTCTATTGTAATATGTGCGGATCTTTTCGCTTACTTCAATTTCAACGTATCTTTTGGTTATGGTGTCATAAACACTTACTATGTTTTTGCTCATTTTTTATTCCTCCGTTTTGATTTTCTTGTTTTGAATCAAAACGAAGGCTTATGGATATTTGGCAATATAGCATTGCCAGTTCTTAAAAATGGGCATAAAAAAAACTCCATTTCGTTCTAATCGAAATGGAGAAAAATTTGCAATGTAAATTTATATCCGTCACAACTATTTATCAAATTTAAGTTCTTTAAGCACACTCATTATATTTAATAAGTTCTTCATTGTCCACTTAGTTTTAAAAGCATGACATACTAGTTCTCTGTTGCACTTTTCTGCTATATATTTTACTTCTTTTAATTTAAATATTCGTCTGCATTTTATAAGGAATGCAAGATAAAGAACAAATAAAATAGCAAAACTCAAAAAAAGTACAAATACCAAAAAGCTATTAATATTAATAACACTTGTATTCTCTTTAATTGCTTCTGAAACTGAGTTATACAACCAATATCCTAATGTCATTGATACAGCAAAAAAAGTAATTGTCAATGAAAACATAATGGTATTACTGTTTCCATTAATAAAATTATCTATCCAATCGCTATTGATTATATACGGAATATTTCTGTTCTGATCAATTATATAAGAAAGCTTTTTATTTTTGCCGTCGAAATTGTACTTATTTTTCAACAGTTTATTTGACGATGAAATAAAGTACTGGTTTGTGAAAATTATCATTTCATTTGATATACGCATTAAATTATGAATATACCGAATATACTTTTCTTCGCTGTCAATATTCTTTCCATCAATAAGCTCATCAGAATAGAATAAAAAATCATCATAGATTCTATTGAATTTTTCATACAATTCCGTTTTTTCTTCTTTATATTTATCTTCTAGTAAACAGATTGCTAACGGAGTACCATTACTTTCATCTCTCAGAATAGAATTACAGCATATGAATTTGCGTCGTGCTTCTTCAACTTTTGAAATTCTGCAATAATAGTAGTATTCGCTATAAACTGTTGAAAAGTTGCTCATTGTATTTAACCCTCCCATATAATTCTTCACAAATTTCCAATCAAAATCGGATTCAACAGCACATAATCAAAGAACCCGATCCCCAGCAGTGAAAGCAGAACAGGCAGAACCAGAACCGCCGTGCTTGCAAGAAACGCAGAAATAACGCTTTTAAGCTTGCTCGACAAAAAATATATTATCAGCATAGCGAACACAAGTGCGACATATCTGCCGATACTTATGAAGATAAGATATCCTTTTATGCTCATACCCCAATTTGAAAAAGCCTCAAGTGAACATATAGGAGCGTCTATTCCACGTGTTCCGTATGCGTTCAGCACGTTGTAAAAATACGGAGAATAAGTCAGGACATAAATTATCGTGACAATAATTAGTCCTATCGCAAACTTTCGCAGGAACGTGTCTTCTCTGCCCTTCGCCGAGGTTTTCAGCAGCACGTTCGCACCTGTCTGATACTCGGCGGCATAAACGTAGGTAAGGCAAAGTATCACCATTGCCATTGCGGTAAGACCAAGGGTCAAGTCCTTGTTGCCTGCACTTTCGTCGCCCGTCAAAAGCTTATAGCCGCTGTCGTAGACAAATTCACCGTTTTCTGTTGTACTCAGATACTCAGCGTGAGCCTTGACCTGCTCGAATGCGTACTGCGGAGCAAGTATATCCTGATACTTCATCATTATGAAAACGCCGTCGCCCTCTGAGTTCGCCATTTCTTCTGACATTTTCATTTGTGCGTCGGCAAATTTCTGATCTTCCTCGTTTATCATTTTCTGTTTTTCGGAAGTGTATTCGCCCTCAAATTTAAGCATATACTGCTTGTAATAAACCTCGTCTGCTGACGAAAAGCTCTCGCTGATAGGAGAATATGAAACTGCGGTGATGACTGCAAATGCTATCAAAATCAGCAGAGCCTTTCCGCCGATAAAGACCTTGTAGCACTCTTGCAAAAAGAGGTTTGTCGTCCTGCCCTTGAAAATGTTGAACTTTGCAAGACTGAATTTTCTTGTGCGGCTTTTTATCACCCTTTGCTTTGAAAATATCAGTACAGAGAGTATGGAAATCACAATCAGCAATACCAACGCCGAGCTGACAAATACAGCCATATAGTTGACAGGTTTTCCGAAAAGGTTGAGATTGAGATAGTTTGCAAAAAGATCTTTTGTGTTGGCGTATGCAAGAATATTAATGTATTTCAGCGGACAAAGATAGCTCGTGCTCGGTATGGTATAGTACAGCACAGCTTCCGCCGCTATGGTTATCATCAGCGCACCGTATACCTTTACAGCGGTGTTCGATACCACCGTCACAAGGTAGATGATCGCTGCAAATACGCAGTAAACTGCAAGTTTCGCCGCTAGGAAAAGTGCAAAGTATTGCAGTACAGATATTTTCAAATTACTGCCGTTAAATTCGTATACCGACTGTATCTGCCTTGACAGATTGCCGAAGCCGTATGTAAAATATGAAATTGCGAAGTTCACGGCGTAAAGCAGGATCTCAGCTGCCATCGCCGCCGCAAAACAGGTGAAAAGCTTTGCGATACCGAGCGGCATTCTGCCCTTGAAAGTCGTGCGCGCGAGGGTTATCTGGTCAAGCTCTTTTTCACGGGTGACAATCGTGACAACCACGGTCATTATCATCAGTATTGCAATAAGGTCTGTGGCGAGAAAACCCGTTGCCATTGAAACGCCCTTTGAGGGTGCGGCGGTGAGCTTAGAGCCTTTGAGGTGGGCGAAGTCCGCAGGCGTTCGTGCGATATTTTTGTAGCTGAAACTGTCAGGGTCAGCAAACAGCGAAATGCCCGTCATTTTCCGTGCGGTGCTGTCGATATTTTCAAGATAGCTGTCATAATTTTCGCAGGCTGATATCTCCTCAAAAAGGCGGTCGGTCAGCTCTATTTCGGGGTAGATATCGTTTGTAAATTCAAGATAGTCCTTGTTTTTATAGCTTTTCAAAAGTTCCTCAGCGTTGCAGTTTTCCTGCGAAATATCCTCTCCAAATGACAGCCTTTGTATCAACTCAAGCTCCGTTTTTTTCTGAGAAATTTGCTTAAAAGCGTCGTGTGTGTCAAGCCCCTCGAGGGTCTGATAGGCGGCTTTGTACTGCTCAGGGGTGTATTCCAGCGTCTGTTTTGTTTCGTTTATATACAGCAAAACGCCGTTGAGGAGCAGCAGAACGGCGAAAATTGCAATAGTTGTGCGTTTGCAGAACGCTTTTATCAGTTCGTTTACGAAGATCATTAGCTCGCCCCCTCAATCGAAATAGTAGAGGTAGAGGTCCTCAAGGTCGGGCTTGCAGGTTTTGCATTCGTAAGTTGGCGGCTGTTCGCTGATAACACGGACGTAGATATTTTTCTCGTCCTTTGAGATATTTCCCACCTTGTATTTTGCGGAAATTTCGTCCAGCATACTCTCGTCGGCGGTTATCTCGAACACTTTGCCGTCGATCTTTTCGCAGAGGATATGAGGCGCACCGCTGTCGATTATCTCGCCCCTTTTCATCAGCAGGACTTCTTTTGCGATAAATTCGATATCCGAAACGACGTGGGTGGCTATTATGACGATCTTATCGAAAGCTATTTGTGCCACTAGATTTCTTATACGGATACGCTCCTTCGGGTCAAGACCTGCGGTAGGCTCGTCGAGGATAATGACTTTCGGTTCGCCGAGCATAGCCTGTGCGATGAGGGCACGCTGTTTCATACCGCCCGAAAAGCCGCCGAGGCGTTTGTTTCTGCTGTCCTGCAAGTTGACAAGGTTGATTAGCTTTTCTATCTGCGGCTTTGCGTCGGCTTTTTTCATACCTTTAAGTGCTGCCATATAGTAGAGGAAACGCTCTAGGGTAAAATTTGGGTATATACCCTGCTGCTGGGGCATAAAGCCCAGTATTTTTCTGAAGTCGGCATCCATTTTGGTAATATCCTCGCCGTCAAATCTCACCAAACCCGATGTGGCTTTAAGATTATCGGTGATGATATTCATAAGCGTGGATTTTCCTGCGCCGTTTGGGCCAAGCAGACCGTACACCCCTGCGGTGAACTCATAATTGAAGTTTTGAAGGGCAGTGAAGCTGCCGTATTGTTTGGTGAGGTTTGTTAGGGTGAGGTTCATTTTGAGTTCTCCAATTCCGAGACAGTTTTCTTCTCATATGCGGGCGTACCGCCTGTTCTGATAATAACCTGATCGCCCTTTATGGCGGCAATGTCATATGTATCTGTGAGTTTTGAAGTGGTCTTGTCGCTTTCTTTGAAAAGATACTGACTGTTCTCGCTGTCTATGAGTGCATAGCCGTTTATTGTTGCAATATTTGTCACGTTTGTTCCGTCATCAATGCCCTCGATAGTCTGCTCTTTGCCACTTTTGTCAAGATAGCATGGCTTGTCGTCTTTCACATAGTAATAGCAGTTGTCAGATATTGCAGACGGCTCAGGCATGGCGTTTTTCTCCACCTTACCACTTGAAATATCATAGGAAAGATACTGGTAATCATACTCCGCCTTATCGTTATACTGCTCGATAGCTTCACTTTCAGACAGTCCGTTTTTATCTGCAAAGTCCTGCAAACGTTCCATAAACGGACGATCATCTGCCGCCTTTGATGTACGGAAAATGAGCTTATTATCCCACAAGCCATACACCCACGCACCGCAGCTATATCCCTTTGTGACTTCGCCTATATTATTGACTTTTCCGCTGTCAAGAGCCACCGAAACCAACTCCAGTGACGGCTCTAGTTCTTTAAAATCCTTGTCATAAGGCTGGTTAGTCATGACAAGATACGCTGTGCTGCCTACTATCGCCATTCTATCATAATCATTATAGCTAAGCCCGTCAATCTCAGCGACCTGCTTTTCATTAGCACCATTTATGTCAGAACAAAACATCATGGTATTTGTTGTATATGTTCCGTCATCTTTGGTTATTATATCGGAACTTCTCAGATAATAGAGCCTTTTATTGTAAATAAAAGGGTGATTGTCCTTGCCATATGCAGTGCAATCAGAACCCTCACGATGTTTGCAAGAAGGGTCGTCGCACACAGGGCTGTCCTCAAGGGTTGTCATATCCACAAAGTCAAGACGTGAATTTTCCTGCGTGGAAAAGCAAATGTTATTGTCATAGTCTGCACATTCATAAACAGAAACTATCCTCCACTTATCTGCCTGTGCGGCGTTGCTGTCCTTATTTTTATCGCTTTTACCGCAAGCGGTCAGGGTCATAGCTGCCGCTGACAATATGCTAATTATCTGTATTGTGTGTTTCATTGTACTCCTCCAGCTGTCTGTTTACCTCGTCAAGAATATCCTGCAAGCCTGCGGAATTCAGATCATCGTTCAATTTATCTAAATATTCTTTACCTGTTTTATATTCCTTAGAAGGAAAATCAGAATCAATAGTCTTTAAAACCTTATCAACAGCTAAAATTTTATCAGAAACATTTGTAGTGTCAAAACAAAAGCCAACACTCTTTGATAATTTAAAATCTGTTATTGCCTCGTGGTACTTTTCATTTGAATTAGGGTCATTAACACCATAAAACGGATATCGTATCAATCTGTTTTCGACACCCATTGTATTATAATACCCATATGGTTTTATGCAACCATTTATAATGTCATAATCAGTACCAAAACACAAGAGATCATTCAACTCTTTATTTGTCATGACCTCGCAGATAGCGTCAAATGCAAGATACTTGTTGTCTGATAACGCACATATGCCCAAAGCTTTTGAAGAAGTATATATTTTATTAGAGTATTGCGGATATATAGTGTATGATTCAGTTGAGGCATAGCTCGTTTGCAAACCGTATTCTTGGCTCGTTTTAAATTTGTTGTTTGTATAGCCACCGCATAATGTAGAATTTATAGAGCCAAAATATGTATCTATATCATTTATATTATCATTGACAGGGTTGACTATAACGTCATTTGTGAAACCGTCGGATATGGTATTGAAAAGATTTTTTGCATAATCGGTTTCGTAAATATTCACGGCGTGACCATTATCATCGATGCAAATATTATCAGTTATAAAATCATAATTTGAGTATAATTGCATAAATCCGTGCATTCCGGCGGTAAATTTCCAACCTCTGGATTTGCACAGATCAATAACTTTCTGGAGTGATGTATCATATTTTCCTAAAAAATCATCAAGATCTATACTGTTTTTATCAACTAAATCAGCATTAAGCTCATATCCAAGATCTTCTTTTAAGCAAGACAACGAACCGTCGATACCATAAATTTTGCCGTTTATCATTAAACTCTTCCAATAATTTGTTGACATTTCGGCATAAATTTTCTTACCGCACTCGGTGTTTTCAAGGTATGTATTTAATGGTTCGAGAAAATTATTGTTGACACAATTCTGATATGGATTATAGAATGTATCAAAGCCTTGATATTTAAGCCCTGTATCAATTATATCGAATTTCTCTCCATTATCAAACGCATCTGACAATAGTTGTGCATATGAGGTTATAAAGTTAGAGTTATCATCTACCATATCAACGTCATATGTAAGATTTTTGAAACACAATACATAATTTTTATTGTGTTCAGATAAATACGAATTTACTTCATCTTCATATCGAATATTTTGGTCACTTACCCAAACAAGCACAGACTTATCGGGATATTGTTCTTTGATTTTTTCGTATCTTTTCTCAAAACTATAAATCGGAGTATCGTCTGAATAATAGTATTCAACTTCATCATCAAGGGTATCATCTGTTTCATAAGAACTTGTATTGTCATTTGAACTGTAATCTGAGATCTTGCTTATTGAGGAAATATCAGAATTGCTTGCACAACCCGTTATCATTAAACAACTTAGAATTATCGTTAGTCCAGATCTATATTTTTTCAATATACAACACTCCTTCGTTCAATAATTCGGGCATAGCTTTCACTATGCCCAAATAAAAACTAATTAAGACACATATGATCCTGTTTTATTTAATGTTCTTTTAGAGTAACCAGTTGCTGTATGTGTTGATGTGACCGAGCTCCAACCATGTCCCTTTGTATTGGTCAAATAACACGTTACACCACTGGTCGCACTGCCATTACCATATCATAAAATTCAAAATTATCGATACTAATCTTTTCATTACTTCCACCAAGTCTTTTATTTGCTATAATATACAATTTATTTACACTCAAGTCAAGCAATTTGGCGTGACGTGTAAGTTTTTGTCGTGAAATACAAAAAGAGAACTGTCCACCATATAAAAACCGGCGTAACAGCTCTCTTTTTCGTTATAAGTTTAACTTGTTTCTCTCAATTTGCTATGACTTAAATTTGCCAATACAAAGAGATTTTAACGTTTTACAGTAAAGTTGATTTTAACGTTATCAAACATGTGAACATTTTATCCGATTCGTAAAATTCACATCTTCCCTGATATTTTTCTGCAATCTCTCGTATTATTTTAATTCCCCACCCATGCTTATGTACATTTAATTTTGTTGTTTTAAGGCTCGGATTTCTTTTTAAAACAGACTCATTTATTGCATTTCTGACTACTATTCTATATATGTCCATTGTTTTACTGATGTCAAGGTTAATGAACCTTTCTGACTCGTCAGTTATTTTTTCACTAGCCGTTATAGCATTGTCAAGCGTATTGCTTAAAATATGAAGCATATCAATATCATCTATACCATCAAAGCTCTTAATGCAGCTGCAATTTGTTCTGATTCCTTCTGTCGCTGCGACTGCAAACTTAGAATTTATAATAGCATTTACAATATAATTGTCTGTATTTACAAAGCTTTCACTGATTGATATAACGTTAACATATTTCTCTATGTACTTCATTGATTCATCTGCGTGTCCTTGAACTATCATTGTATATACAGCGGACAATTGATCTTTCAAATCATGTCTAATCTTTCTTATCGAATCATATTGCTGACTTGCATTCTCTATATATTGGTGACTGTATTGCTCTTGGATCTTTAAAAGTTCCAGTTCTTTTTTCTGATTATTTTTCACAGAAATAGAATCAATCATATAAAAGATTATAATGTTAACTGCAACTATCGTTAAAATCAATAAGTTTATATAGAGTCTCTGCGTTGAATCAATAGCTATCAAATGAAGTAAGAACATCATAATAATGGATATTGCAAGTATTAATATAATAGCGATCCACTCAACTGCATTAAAGTTCTCAGAAGTCGTTGCCAATAATTTCAGCATCAACTTTACTGAAATAAAGAATAATGCCTGTGCAAAAATCAATACCGTAAAACGAGCAAATCCGGATTCCGTAACTATTTCTTTTATTGACATTGAATTTACTGATGAAACAAAATTAAGCGTAATTATAGATATTAAAGAAATCATAACAAGAGGAACAGTGGCTGCAAACAGTTTTTTTATTATACTGCCTTTTCTGTTCACTAGGGCATAGAGAAACAAAGCCATTAAGTAGCAGACAATTCCAAGAATGCCCTCAAAAATCGTTAAGTAATTCATTACGGTTATCAGTAATCCGAGCGTACAGAAACACAATGCAAAAGCAATAATGTTTTTCTTAGTGCTTTCTGTTTTCGGAGGCAAAAACTTATATATAAAATAAGTTTCCATAAAACCTTCATAGAAATTTATAATCACTTCAAAAGCAATCCATATTATACTCATTTATATCGTTTCCCTCAAATATTTTGAAAAATCGGTATCAACCATGTGTTTGTACTTTCTACTCATTGTAAGTCTAAAACCTTGCTTAAAAATAACTTCGTCATTTTTCATATCCAAATTAAAAACATGACTAAGATTAACAAGATACTTTTTATGAACTCTCGAAAAATCGTATTCCGCAAGCTCACTTTCAAGGTCACCGATAACTGCACGTACTTTAATATGAATCTGTGAACCATACTCATCCAAGATACAATATTTCACATGATGATTGTCACTTTCAATATACAAAATGTCTCTGTATTGAATGCAGATTCGCCCATGCTCTTCATCGCTCAAAATTATTTTTTGGTGCTGCTTTAAATAAACAGAAAGCTTGTTTAAGACATTAACAACATCTTTATTTAATCTTGAAACGCTAGACTTTTGTATAAAGTAAAACGGTTGAAATTCCATGCTTCCGTACACCAGTTCGTTGTGATTTGTAACAAATATTATATAACAATCCCTTCTTTGTTTTCTTAATATTTCTGCAACATCAAAGCCTGTGAATTCAGGCATATCAATATCCAAAAAAATCACATCAAAAAATAAACGTTTGTGCTGATTCAATAAACGTTGACCATTATTGAAACATTGAACATTTATATCTTTAAAATAATCTCTTGCACTTTCAGAAATTATTTTTTTTAATGTTTCTAAAAAGCTCTCATTATCATCACAAACTGCGATTTTAAGCATATCCTTCACCACCTTTGTATGACATTATATCAAACATTTTTCACTAAATCAATACACCTTTTATTAATTATGTTATAAAATCACTTACATCTGTATATAAACGCTTGGCTTTGCAATAATTGTCACCAAACAATCCGCCATTCAAACATCTATATATTCCGGAATTAATATGATTACTCATAGTTCTGAGCCTGCTCGTCCTTGATACCCAGTGACAGTTTTTTTTGACTTATCATTCTCCGCAGTCTGCTGTCAACTGTCCGTCTTACCAACTTATACTTCTGCGTATAGTCATCTTCGATGCACCTGCTGAGATTTACAAACAGGCTTAATATCGTATTCGCAAGCAGAACATTCTCAAACTTCGATATGTTGTCCAGCATAGCCTGTGCATATTCATTGCCATCGTTTGCGGACTTAGTAAACCATTCGATAGCTTGTTCCTCATCCTTTGTAAGTTCCGCTGCCCCGAAAAGATAGATCCTGCCAAGCTGATAACTTGCCCAATGATTTTTGGCAGCACAATTCTCGAAAAAATTGACAGCTTTTTGTATATCATACTTTCCTTCCTGCAAATACAGCTTTGCAAGTGCATACTGCGTATACTCGCTATCTTCTGCCAAGAGCAAATACTTTTCTGCTTTGTCCAGATTTTGAGGCATTATCTCGCCCTGCAAATAAATTTTTCCTAGCCTGTAACAAGCAATGACATCTCCGCTGTCCGCACACTCGGTAAGCAAGGCTATTCCCTTTTCAATGTCCTGTTCCAAATGCTCTCCTGAAATATATTCAAGGGCAAGGAATCTTTTTGCATTGCTGTTTTTAAGTTTGACAGCTTTCTCAAGGATTTTTAATGCACTATCCGTATCTTGCGGAATGTGTTCACCTATCAAAAGTGCTTTGCCATACTCAAACAAGCCGTTCTTGTTATTCATTTCAGCTGAACGTCTGAAGTATTCGATCGCTTTTGTAACGTCTGAGTTTGTTCCAAGTCCAAGCTTGAACATCTGTCCCAATTTGTAAAAGAGATCGTCGTTCGCCATATCATTGTTTTCGATTTTCAAAAATCCCGACAAAGCTTGTTGGTAATATCGCTGTGCTGTATCGTTATCTTTGGTGACATACTCTCCATACCTGTACATTTGAGCGATAGAATAAGCCGCATAAGGCTGCCCCTGAGAGGATGATCTCTGATACCAAAGAAAAGCCTGCGACAGATCTTTCTCCACACCGCTGCCATAGTAATACAGATTTGCAAGGCTAAATTGAGCAAACTTGTTTTTCTGTTTTGCCGATCTTTCAAACCACTCAAAGGCTTTTTCATAGTCCTGCTCCGTACCAAGACCATAGCAAAACATTTTACCTATACGATACTGAACATATGGCTTTAATTTCTTTGAGTTTGGTTCTATTTGCAAAAAGCCCTGCAAAGCCTGTGTGTACTTTGCAATAGACATTTCTTCGTTCCTTTCGCCAAGCTTGTCGGTAGAATAAAGCTTTCCAAGATCGTAAACAGCCAAAACATTTCCACGCTGTGATTCAGATAACAAAAGCTGTTCTGTTTTCTTAAAATCATTGAGCTTAGCGTCTTTGCCATAGATAAGCTTGCAGGCTTTTTTGTATTGATCGTTCCATTTGATATAGTATTTTATTGCCGCAGCCGATTCGTCTGTTTCTGTCTCTGCCAACGGTTCTGCTTCATCAAACAGAGGTGACATACTCTGAGGTGTATTATCAAAGTATTCATCATTTGGTTCAGATCCTTCAATTTCAGTATTTGCATCAAATGGTTTCATATTAAGTACTGTACGAATTATCATATTTCGGACTGACCTAAACTCCTTGTTGTCAACAAGCGGCGGGAATTTTAATTTTGCAGACGAATAGACATCGTGCTTCTGTTGTTCCATTTCGCACCAAAGTTCATACATCTTTTTTATTGATTCGTTATCCGCAAGTTTTGAAAAAATATCATCAACAGTTTTCTTAACATCGGTTTTCATATAACCATAAACTTTTTTGCCCTTTGAACTTTTCAACTGACTATGAAGTTGAAAAATCAATTTACAAAGTTCGTCGCCCCCGCAATCGTCATATTTTAATTCTTCAGCAAGCGACTTCATAAGCGTTTTTGAGTCCTCTTTTAGCAAATTGCGTAAATCTGTTTGCTGTGCATAAAGATGATGAAGCTCGTCCGAATAAATATCATTTGCAAATCCGCTGCGGATCTTTTCAATACCGTGATTAGTTAAAAAGCCCTCACGTTCGTTTGTTGAGTAAACGATGATATGTACATGAGGATTGGTTTTCTTATCATGGAAAGCTGCATACCATTTTAGGTTTGCCATATCAATTTTCTGCTGTTTTGCAATGTTGGGAACCTGCCGCTTGACAAGTTCACGCCAGGCATTCAAGTTATCATAACCCATTGCTTGAGCGTTATCTCTGCGAAGTGAAACGACATGAGTCCAGACATTACCGCCGTGATTTGCGATCTCTTTTGCGACTTTTTCAAGGTCAATAGGTTCGTCCGATTGCGAGAACAAACCGTGTGAGCCAAACTTGACTGTGCCGGGACGGTTGGCAAGATAGCCAACGTAATTTTCACGGTTAGTGAGCCTGTCCATGTTTCGATCTAAGATTTCAGATATGAGTGCAGAATCGTTTTTTACAGTGGGATTCTTCTGGTAATCTTCGTACTCGAATAAATCCTTGCTGTCGGGGAAATCCTTAAGCAGAGATAAAATAAGCTCCTGCTGATTTTGGGTAGCAGGAGCTGTTTCGTTATTGGTTGTTGTAGGAACAGAACCCTCACGGGTTGCAATGTATTTTACATAGTTTGCAAGCTTTTTCTTTGAACCGCTTTTTAGGTAGCGGCTTGTTACTATTAGTTTGGGCATTTGTTTTCCTCGTTTATTATACATCATAATTTCGTTATAAACTCACGAAAATAAAAATCATCTTTATCTTTTATATATTTCATATATTTTTTTGTTTTGAATAGTTTCTGAAATAGATTAAATTTTTTATACTCTCTGTCATATTTCTCTTGCATTAAACACCATCTACACTTAGTGCCTTCATTCACTTTGAGAACCGTATTCAGACGTACATTAAAACCTTTTCTTGATAATTTTGCAGTAACGCAAACCCTATGTTGCCCATCTGCAAATTCAAAATGATCACAATCCGTACAATAATAAGCAAGTACATCGGAACAGAATCCTGTAGTCATTAATATTTTAGCTATATTTCGACAATAATCAATAGAATTCTCTCTACATAATTGCTTCGTATCCTGTTTCATCAAGTCTTGAATTGAAATACCATTAAGAGAGCATACACCATGTGCTCTCATATAACAGCTATATTTATCTAATCTGAAATAGCAAGTTTTATTGACTGGATTAAAACTATTCATGGAAATTATACCTCTACTTTTGGAATAATTATAACATATTTTTATTATTATTTCAACCTATTGGCAGTAATACAATCAATCTTTCTGATACTCCACCGCATCCTCATAATCAATAATGCCGTTGATCTTACGAACCTCATTTACACACATTGCATGAAGATTTCTCAGAGTTTCATCATCCACATCGTTCATTGCTGCAGTCATATGCGATAGCTTTCCAAGCTCCACTGCGACTTTGAAAAGCAGACGGGCAAGCCGCTGTTCCGTACCTTTTATCTGTGCCTTGACCGTTTCGGTTATCATCGGAGAGATATAGTTCACGCTTTTTTCTTCATCAAGATAACCAATATAGAATTTGATAGCTTTTTCAATAAATTCACTCTGCGATTTGCAGTTATCATGTTTGTAATGTACCTCCACGTCTTTCAGCGTTTCGGGATATGCCCAAAGCGCAAATTTGACCTTGTTCTGAAAACTCATCTTTCATTACCTCCAACTCCTGTTAAAATGCAGTATTTTCGTGCCTTTTTGCCGATACAACCCCTAAATCTGAAAAAGGCTGAATTTACAACCCCTTTGCCCTAAGTTGTACAAACTTCGCAAAATTGCGGTCGGCTTTGCCGTCCGCTGTGAGTGTGTCGGGGCTACAACCCCGACACTTTAACTTGCAATAAAATATTTTCCCTCAAACCCACCCGAAATCATCTGATCCCTGCCATTCTCAAACTTTGCAACAAAACGCCCCAAATTCGCCCCAGCTGCCTTTAGGGTAAAGTTACCCCACTCATGCTCTGAAAACGCCACACGAGGGCACACGGTGCGAAGGGTGGCGAATTACTGCTCGGACAGCTTTTCCGTTTCGGCAGGAGCAGTGATCTTCTGCTTTCTCGCAGGCTTTCTGTCCGACATCATATCAATAAAATCTCTCACATTCTGCGGCACTACTTTGCTGTAGAGCTGTTCAATGTACTTGTCAAGCTCTGCTGCAAGAGTTGTACTTTTCTGCTCAAGGTACATTTTAATAGCCGAGAGCTTTTCTTCGTTTACATTTACCGTAACTGATCTTTTCATTCTATCAACCTCCAATCTGTTATTCTGATGAACTTTCACCGCTCAAACTTTCAATAGCGTCCTCCACCTCCTGAGGATATTCTATCCCCATATAGGTGCACCAGATTGTCCAGCTGCCATTTGAAACAGGCTCTTTTGTGACATAACCGCAATCGGCAGAGGAGAAAATCACCTCTCCGTTTCCAACATAAATTCCGTGCTGACTTCCGTCAAACACCCCTATCCCGATGACTTCTGGCATAGTATCTATACCGCCTTGCTCGGTGTAAACAAGAGTATCATAGCCGGAATCAAACACCTTTTCCATAGGATTGTAGTTTAAATACCCCAGCACAAGCCCTGCGTTATCCGCATAGCGTATTCTGTCATTTTCGTTTCTTTCACCCATAAAACCATTCATATATCCCCAGCCTGAGATGTAAGCATTATCAGCCCAAGCCGCAAGATCAACACAATTTTTAGTGCTTGTGTCTGTAAACATAAACGCATTTATGGTGCTGTTCATTACAAAAGTGTATGTGCGGACAAACTCATCATAGTCAATATCCAAACCGTAAGTTGAGTTTATCGCCGCAATTAAATCACTGTCATTTGGAGCAACGACAAACAGATTGGCATAGGATTCGGCATTGAAATTCTGAACATCTTCAAAGTAAGACATATATATCAGCTGAGCCTTGATCGTCTGATCTCTCACCCCTGCATTTGTCATAGCGTCCTCTATTGCCCGCCCTTGATTTTGAATATTTGTTATCTCCGCCTGCTGTTCGCTGTCCAGACTCTCAAACAAAGCTGACTCTGTAAACAGATTTTTGTCTATGTCAGGCGGTTCAATATTCATACTTCCAATACCTGATATCACAGCTATAGGCAGGAACATAAGCCCCAGAAAGCCGGCGATGATACTGCCGACTGCCACAAACAGCTTTCCACGCTTGTGTTCATCTCCGAGAATATATATGGCTATCTTTTTCACCGCCGCCGCAACTGCTGCCGACATCAGATCACCTCACGAACTTCAAATTCAGTAAACGTACCCTGCGTTTTCATTTCTATGCCATGCATATATTCAAGTGCACCACGCTCCGTTGCAAACAAAATGGGCTCGCCGTTATGACGAACCCAATCCTCAAATATATTTCTGCTGTTCTCAGCATAACGTGTTTTCCATATGCCGTATTTTTTCTTCTGCATTTTTTATCGACCTCCTATTGTAGTCAAACTCAAATTTTACACCTGGTGCGAACAGTTTTATCTACCACCCGCCGAACCAAACAAAGCCGCCTTGTAATCAGGAGCAATGACCTGCAGCAGATACCTCTCATTACCGCACCGATACAGACAAGTCCCTCTTTCGGGATACTTGATAAGACTGTACTCTGACTCTTCCAACTGTAAGGTGTCAATAAATGCCGTCGGCGAGATATTTCCCGGATTGAACAGAAAATGATGTGCCGGAATAGAAAACAGCGGCTTGGTGAACTCCTTTATCTCAGGCAGCAGAAAGTCCTCGATATTCTGACTTGCCAGAATAAACGAGGACTCTTTCTTACGCACACGTTTCATACCGTTACGAATATATTCTATCGCCGTCATATTAGTGAGGAATAAATACAGCTCATCAACTGCCGCAACAGTATTTCCTTTGCCTAAAAGCTGATCAGACATATATGACAAGATGTTGAACAGCAGAGTATCTTTCAGCCGCTTGTTCGTATCCATAAGACCCTTTACGCCGAAACAGATAAACTCACCGTCCTTGATGTTGGTGCATCCGTTGAAGTACTTCGACTCTGCTCCTTTGCACATACTGTGCAGTCCAAGACAGATGTTCTGTAACATTTCTTCGGTATAGAGATGTTTCTTCCCGTGATCGAATGCCATAAATTCCTTTTCTATGAGTTCGTATAGATCGCTCATAATCGGATAATCCTCGTTTTTCTGCGTACTGAAATCCGTAAAATCATCTATGCCGAATCTTGCGTACAGCTTCATCAGCATAATTTCGATCGTATCTATCTCTGCGTCTGTGAAGTCCTTGTACGCTCTGAAAAAATCCTTGAGATAGCTGATGTGCTGACTGAGCCTTGTGACCTTTCGGAAGGTTTCCGGACTGTCATCTGTGGACCTTTCTCCGTCTGACCACGCTTTCGGTTCAAGAGGATTTATCATAAATTCTCCCGACATCATATCGATATACGTTCCGCCAAGGTTTGAACATAAGTCTTCGTATTCATGTTCAGGGTCTAAGACCAGAACACTTTTCCCTGCCTCACGCTGATTACATAAAAGCAGTTTCATCAGATACGACTTACCCTGACCGCTGTTGCCGAGGATCAGGATATTGCTGTTTGTCTTGTCCTCGGTACGCCTATCAAAATCTACAAGCACATTGCTGCCGTACTTATCTCGCCCGATATAGAATCCGTTTTCATCGGTCTTGCCCGAATAGTTGAGGGGATAAAGATCAGCCACCGAGCTTGCAGGCAGCACTCTTTCAAACTGACTTGCGAACACATTATTGCCTGTGGGAAGAACAGAAAGAAATCCCTCTTTCTGTCGTAACAGCAGTCTGTCAACGGATATTTTGGAACGTGTAAGCTCCATTTGGATATCGGCTTGCAGTTCTTTCAGCCTGTCCTCAGAGCTTGCTTTTAGCTCAATAAACACAGCCGTATGCAGAAGAGGTTCTTTGTTTCTGCGTAGTTCGCTTATCAGCTCCACCACATCATTTATGTTATCCTGAGCCTTTATGCTCTCGTTCACATCATTTACAGTCGTCATCATATGATTTTTCCTCATTGCCTGCTGCACGATCTTTCGCTGTTCTGCGGCGGTAACAAGTCTGTCATATATCCTCAGCGTAACGCCGTTTCTGTCGGCAAGGTGAGCAAGTATAGCAGTTTCTTCTGTGCTCGGCGGATACTCAGTCACAGCCCAGACGCATCTGAAACTGTTTCCACAGATGTAGTGATCTGTGTAAAAGCGTATAATGCCCGGTGCAATGCGGTCAAAAAAGTCCTTTGTATCGATGACTTCAAGCTGTTCTTCTGACAGTTCTTTTTTCTTTTGCTTTCTACTTCTCATTAACAGTCACCTCCTGTTTTTCCAGATCAAATTCATTCTCTCCCTCAATATCGGGGATATCATCTCCGGAAATGCTTGTTCCGAAGTACAAAGCCAGCATACGCTTGATCTCCGGCTTACTCATTCTCCTAGCCGCAAAGCCGTGCTCCGATATTGCCTTATCTACACGATTCAGCGTGCTGAATATCTGCTCGTCCTTTTCACGTCTGAAACGCACCGCAAACATAAACTGCCTCGCTGTCGACATCTCAACTTGTATCTCGTCGAGAAAATCATAGTCCGCTTGCAGCAGTTTTATGACCGCCTCGTTCTGCTCTTTTTCAAGCCTTTTCCTGAGATGATTTTTATTGCTGTCAAAACACTCGCAGGAGTCCAATGCCAGTATTTCTAGGTCAGGTATGGTACTCAATAACATCATAAGATGATGTATTTTGACGTCGATATTAGCTGCTGACAGCACGGATATATTAGTAGGTTCTACGCTGAAAAACGAAAGCTCGGCTTTGTCGGTCTTTACACCGAAACGAGTAAAGCGTTCAAGACCTATCAAGCCCTGAACGCTGTTTGGTTTTGTCAATATCACTTGACACATTTTATTCGAACAAGAATTAT
>NZ_QTWZ01000027.1:0-21136 GCF_003461385.1 Ruminococcus sp. AF17-1AC | reverse complement strand
TTTATTATACTTTGATTGTTTTGTATGTGTCAAGTTTTATTATACAGGATTACGAAGAATATGCCATCGAATATCTCGAACAGATATTGAAGCAATATATACAGCTTTGCGGTTTTGATCCTGCTTCTGCTGTCAGGGGACGTGGACATCATAAAACTCCAGAACAGCGATATTATGATAAGCTTACAAGTTACATTGCGAGACTAAAAAAGTATGCAGAACACATAAAGATATGCGGAGATGAACGCAATAGTTATTCCAAGACCGATCATGACGCAACATTTATGCGTATGAAAAAGGACTATATGGGTAACGATCAGCTTCTTCCGGGCTACAATATCCAATTAGGTGTCTGTGATGAATATATCGCAGTATTCGACGTAAAACAATATGCTTCTGATATGGAATGTTTCAAGCCTTTGATAGAAAAGTTCAATGTATGAAAAGGAAAGCAAGGACAAAAAATATCGAGATGATCCGTACAGAGCAGTAAATTTTCCGATAGATGCAGATGGCGATCCAATATGTCCTAACGGAAAAAAGTTTCATTATCTTTACAGCAGACCTGTAAGAGGAAACAAATATGGCAGAACAGAAGAATTTTATCAATGTGAAGATTGCAGTAATTGTCTGCAAAAAGAAAAATGCTGTAAGTGCAAAGGGAATCGTAAAATTCGCTTGAATGAAGAACTGACAAAGTTTCACAAGGAAGTGCTCTGCAACCTGAACAGCATTCACGGAGCACTGCTGCGTATGAACCGAAGTATCCAGTCGGAAGGTGCAAACGGCATTATCAAGTGGAACAGGTCATATACCCGAGCTCGCAGAAGAGGATCAAAAGCCTTGAATTTAGAAATTGCGATGATTTGCTGTGGTTTTAATCTTCATAAATTCCACTTGAAAAAGCCTGCAATAAAAAAAGCGGCATAAATTTAGAATATTTTCCAGATTTTCAACACGGCAAAAACGCAGTTTTTGTGCCGCTGTGTTTGCTGTACCCAAAATTCAGCCAAAATAGTTATTTTTGCGATCTGGAATAAAAAAGAGTCGAGATTTCCCAAAAGCAGGAAATCTCGACTCTTTGAGCGCTGTTTTTTTACAACGCCTTATTTTTGTTTATGCTATTCCTTCTTGCGAAGATATCCGTCATCATCATATTTCTTAGCTATATGCTGTGCAGCTTGCCAATCGCCCCATTTGTCTACAGCCTTATTCCAAATTGTCATATATTACAACATGTTTTCTGAGAAAGTTTACATTTATCAACATGGAAGTTGAAATAGCCTAAACTCTCTGCGGTCTTAAAAAAAGCAGCCTCGTTTTACAGAAGCTGCCTTATGTACATTAATTTTATTCTAGATCTTTTTTCTTTACAGAAGCAACACAGAAGTCGATGCGTTCTTCATCATCTTCTTCATTTCCTGAACCTGTGAGAGGAACTCCTTTTGTTGGATCGATCCCGTCAACGGCTGTAACAAGCCCTGTACCCTCGCCAATAGAAGCACCCGGTACTCTGAACTTTGTAATGTCGATAGGATCGATAGAGGTCTCAACAGGCTTTTCAAGCTGTGGTATCCACTCGTATGGTACACGATAAGCTCTGTAGATCATGTTGCTTTTGAATGTTCCGGCAAAATTCTTGAAATAAGGGTTTACAAATTCCCAAACTATTTCATGGTCAGGTGTGACCTCAAGAAGATGTCCATCTGAACCTTCCGTAATAAGAGTGTTTCCGTTCGGAAGTCGCTGTGCAGAGCTGATGTATGAGCTATAGAACTTAGAAGCGTCAGTAAAAAGCAGATTTCCTGCTTCAAGGGGAGTGTACTGCCATGTTATTTCAAGTGTAACAGGATTGAATTGAAGTACTCTTGAGTAATCTCTGTGTGCATTGTTCACGCCTGTGAGGGAAGCAGGGTTAGGTGTGCCGTAGCCACCCTCGCCACCGTTATCGAATACCAACAGGTCGCCCTCTCCAGGAAGTCCCTTTGGTATCATGTGCAGGTGGTGCTGACCAATTATCCAGCCAAGCTTCTTTGTGGCTTCGCTTTCGTTGAAGTTAGGACCTACACGCCATACTATCTTACCTGTTGATTTCTCGATAATTCCGAGTATGTTTGAGTTTCTTGCGTCAAATATGATATTGTCTGGGTGGAAGCGTTTGTCGCCTGCGTCATACCACTTATTTTCGCCAAGGGTAGAGAAGTTGTTTATGTGCATCCAATCTCCACCTGCCTCACCGTGAAGACCAGGGTTTCTGAACAATGCGTTCTTTGCGGCCTCGTCAAAGCCAAGCTCATCAAAGTGGTCGCTTGCACGCCAGCTCCAAATTATATTGCCTTCCCAATCCACCTCGATGATCTTATCGTCGATAAGTCTTTTGTCTGAAATATCGTGGTTGTAGAGGTTCTCGTGAGTAAGGATAAGTGTATTGCCACTGTCTGTCTTTGGCTCACCATTTGGATAATAGTAACCCACAGTGCTGCCCTCACGCTGAAAATCATGGTGCTGTCTAGCCATATAGACCAGTTCTTTACCCGGGTCGGCAACAAGTTCAGTTTTGTCGAATTTCCATACGATATGACCGTCCCAGTCTACCTGAACAAGATCAAGTTGATCCTGATATGCATATTTACCTCCTCTTGCTCCTGTTGTGCCCATTACATATCCGCCTGGGAGTATTTTGTTAGGAAATCCTCCCAGTCCAGCCCAAAGCTTAACTTCATTGCCATTCATATCTATGAGCAAAGCACCTTTAGCGGACGGGAAGATCGTATAGCCGCTGTAGGCTTTTTCTTTGTTGTATATTGTAACTCCTGTTGGATAAATGCTTGGATAACCCATGTCTGATTCCTCCTTGTTTATTTGTCTGCTTTTGTCAGGTCTGCCGTAACGTTATCTGGAAATGCTTTTTTTGCTGCATCTGGATAATAAAATTCCCTTATGTTGTAACTGTTTGGATATTTACCATTCTCATACGCCCACTTATTTATTTCATCAAGATGAGATGCAGCTTCCTCAGAAAGTCCAAGTTTAATACTGTACTGTTCCCAGTTTGTTTTGAAATCATCTGGTTCGATTCCATATTTCTTTGATATTTTTTCAGCCGACTCATCTAAGTTGTCATTTATGTATTTAACGCTTTCATCAAGTGCTTTAAGATAGTTCGTAAGAGTTTCAGTATTGTTCTTTGCAAAGTCGTTTGATGTTATAAGATAAGCAGATACGTTTATCCCTATATCTTTTGCAGATGCGACCTGAGTCCAGCCCTCTGCTTCATATTTTTTTATAGCTGAGCCTGTAACGATAGCGGCTGATGCCTCACCGTTATGTGCAACTGCTATCTGAGTTGATATGGAATCTGTGTTGACGTTTTTCTGCTTTGACGGGTCAAGTCCTAAATAAGTCTGAGCCTGCCAGTTGAAGTATTCTGAAACTGTTCCAATAGAAGTTATCCATCCTTCACTTTCATCTAAAGCATCAAGATCATCTTTGTATTTTGGTGCAACAAAAAGACCACCGTTATATGAAACGCTAGAACTTAGATCTGAAAAAATCACAAGATTAGTGTTATCGAGAGTATTTCCAATTCTGTTTACAGCAGCAAAATCTGCAAGCAGTCCTGTATCTGCTGTGCCTGTTGCAATAGCGTCAACTGTGTTAATGCCGGCAGCGTATTCTGATGTTTCGAGAGATATACCATATTTCTCAAATATTCCTTGCTCCATACCGATATAGTCGGCATACTGATCTGGCTGACCTGTCATGTTCGCAACTCTCAAAACGCTAAGCTCTTTACCGTCTTTGGTAACCTTCTTTGCGGTTTTTCTGCTTGATGAACTACCGCATGATGCAAGAAGAGCTGCAGTCAATGCTGTCGATGCTAATATTGCGATTATCTTTTTTATGTTCATTTTTAAATCTCTCCTGTTAAATTAATTATTTTACGTCAAAGTGTTTAAGTTTTTTCTTGCCAATAAACTGAAGGATCCTGTCAGCAGCAAAGCCAATCACAGCAAGTGTGACGATTCCTGCAAAAGCCCAGCTTGTTTTGTAATAAAGCTTTGAACTGTTTATAAGATAACCAAGACCATCACTGCCGACCAGCATTTCAGCTGCCACAACACAGATAATAGCTGAGCTAAGTCCTAGTCTTATTCCAGTGTAGATATTAGATACCGCTGATGGCACAACTACTGTGAAAAAAACTCTTGCTTTTTTTGCCCCCATACAGGAAGCTGCTTCCACAAGCTGCTTATCAGTTGAAGCCACACCTGCTATAGTGTTTACGAACATAGGGAAGAATGATGCGTAGAAGATAAGTGCTACTTTTGATTCTTCGCCTACTCCGAACCACATTAGAAAGAGTGTCGTCAATGCAATAGCAGGCACAAATCTGAAAAAACTAAGTATAGGTTCAACGAGCCAGCGTACAGGTCTGAAATTTCCTACAATAAGACCCATAGGAACAGCAAAAATTATTGAAAGTAGCCAACCTTTTATTACTCTTCCGACGCTTGCAACAATGTCACTCCAAAGAGTTCCGTCTTTGATAAGTTCCTTCATGCTGTCGATCGTTTCCTTTGGGCTTGGAAGAAAATATTCATCATATTTCAAAGATCCTATTCCCCAAAGGGCAATTATTGCTACCCATGATATGATGCCACATTTTAGTATCTTCTGTATAGCAGAGGACTTTGTTTTATTATTTTCCATCTTTAATGTCCTCCTTACTAAATATAATACAGCTCTGAGTCATCAAGAGCTTTGTTTACGAGAATATTTGTCGTGTTTTCATCAATAGTGTAAAGCTTCTTGATAAGTACTTTTACCTTATCACCTTTTTTCAGACGGGAAGCGTTCAGCGGATATCTGCCTGTTACTGAGATACCGTCTATGGAAGCTTTAACCTCAAAGGCGTTTCCTCTGAATGAAACTTCTTCCACAACGGCATCCTCCATTGAGCTTTCAAACTGGTGATACTCGCTGTCTTCAAATTTGTTTATCTCGATAAACTCAGGTCTGATTATAGCTGAAGTCTTGCCCTCTGTTGTTTCAAAGCCTTTGAGCTTGCTGTAGTCCTCGATAACTGCGGACTGACCGATAAACTGAGCAACAAAAGGAGTTTTAGGTTCAAGGTATATCTCAACCGGATTGCCTATCTGCTCGACTCTGCCTTTGTTTGTGATAACAATTTCGTCTGCGACCTCTATTGCTTCGTCCTGATCGTGTGTAACGAAAATGCTTGTTATGCCTATTTTATCAATAGTATCACGAAGCCATGTTCTCAGTTCTTTTCTTACCTTTGCGTCGATAGCTGCAAAAGGTTCGTCAAGTAGAAGGAGTTCAGGCTGAGGTGCTAGTGCTCTTGCAAGAGCGATACGCTGCCTTTGACCTCCGCTGAGCTGGTCAGGATAACGCTTGCCAACGTCAGGTAATCCAACAAGTTCAAGAAGCTCAGCCACACGTTGTTTAATATACTTCTTATCTTTTTTCTGAACTTTCAGACCATAAGCTATATTATCGTAAACTGTCATAAAAGGGAAGAGCGCATAGCTTTGAAAAACAAATCCGATACCTCTTTCATTTGATGGAAGTTTGTTGACATTTTTACCATCTATAATAATATCGCCGCTATCCTGTTTTTCCAAACCTGCAAGCATACGCAGGATAGTTGTTTTACCGCTGCCGCTCGGTCCAAGCAGACCGATAAGCTTTCCCTTTTCAATACCAAAACTTACGTTATCCGAAGCTTTAAAATCGCCATAGCTTTTATTAATGTTTTTTAATTCTATATACATAGCTGACAACTCCAATTAAGATATATTGCTGTGATAGTTCCAGTGTCAACATCGCTACATTCGCTTATTAATCTTTGACAATTTAAGCTCCTCACTTTCAATTCATATCAAGTCGATATGATTAGTATGCTTTTATTATACATGATTTTATGGAAATGTCAATAGCTATGAGTGATTTTTGTGAAATCATACATATATGATAGGAATACCTTATTATTGTTGTACATTTTATTCATAACTAACATATATGAGAAATATGATATACAGAAATGTTTGATAATACTCTTGACAAAGTGTGTAAATAGTGATATAATCACTATATTCATAGTAAAGCTATATGAATAATATAATATATATTGGAGGAAATAAAAAAAATGCTTACAGAACTGACAAACCAGAATTACAACGAGCTGATATCAGCAGACAAACCGCTTGTTATAGAATTTTACTCACCTACCTGTGTACACTGTAAAAGAACAGAGGCAGGGCTTAACGAAGCTGCAGAAGAGCTTGGAGAAACCGCTATCATAGCTAAGTGTGATATCACCTCTCAGCCAGATCTTGCGAAGAGATATGACGTTACAGCACTGCCAACACTCCTTTTTATAAAGAACGGTGATATCAAAAACAAGCTTGAGGGTTTTACGCACAAGCTGATAATTCTTGACAATATTAAGAGATTATAAAAAAACAGTCCGATGTTTTGAGCATCGGGCATTTTTTTTGAGCAAAAAGTCTTGACAAAGTAGGGAGTTTATGATAAAATAATAATGTTGTTTTGTATGCGGGTGTGGCGGAATTGGCAGACGCGATAGATTTAGGTTCTATTGGCAACACCGTGCAGGTTCAAGTCCTGTCACCCGCACCATACTTGTGCAATAAAATAGATGCACACCTCGAAAAGCTCGTATTTACGAGCTTTTTTTGCGTTTTGAGGGTAAAAATTCCAGGTGTAAAACCGTAGATGCTTTTTCGTTAAAAAAGGATCTGAACCATCAACAATTAAACATCGTCAAACAAAGCGGCAGACTTTGAGTATATTTTGCTCTAAGCCTGCCGATTTTTTATGAAAAAACTTTCACAAAGTTTTCAATACAAATTTATTGGATCTGCCGATTTTGTTGGTATCTCTTAAAACAGAGAAACCAATAGGATCGGCTTTTTTCATTTCTAAGGAAAGAGATGATACCCATGTAACAGCTATACTATTAAAAAGAAAACCTAAAACAAACGGAGGTATGTCAATGAATGAAAAACTCATAATCAACACAAATCTGCTTCGCAAAGAACCTGAATTCAAAACGTACACTTGCGTGGTGGAAAAAGCTGTGCCTGTTCCGACCGAAGAATTTGAGAGGCTGAAGCACGCTCCGATGTGCAATAACCATCTCATAAGCGAAAACCTTAACAGTATGTGGTACGGCAACGGCGTACATCATTGTCTGCTGATCTACGACAAGCAACAGGGCGACGGCTTGTTAATAGAGTCTGAGGGTGCTCCCTATGTAAGATATGCCCAGTTTATTCCAAACGCAAAACTGCTGTATGAAAATCATATGCAGAATCATTTACAGGAATTAAAGTTCTGCTGTCCCCTTGAAATCAACAGAGAGCCGGAATGTTGGAATGATGAGTATGAGGAAATCTCGTCCTATGAGGTTTCTGTTTATGAATCGGAGATAAACCGATTTATTGAAGATTTTACAATGCCCGAGGAGAAAGGACGGGGTCTCATGAACTGGTATGACAAGGGCAATTCAGTCGACGAAAAGGTACGCTCGGCATTTATGTCGGTCGAGGGGCGTGACGGAGAGCTTGTCGGAGTTATCACGGCTAAGATTTACGGTCAGCTTACGGAGGAAGAACTTGAAGAATTCCGCTTGTACTGCGAGGGACAACTTTCAGACGGCGTTGGGCAGTCTCTTGAACAGCGGCCTATAAAAACTCCCGACGGCGATATTTACGTCAGCTTCTGGAGTTCGGATGAAAGCTGGAGTGAATGTGGTAAGTATCCATACACAGAGCTGTTGACGCTCATTCTATTTACTGGAATGCGTCGAGGAGAAGCCTGCGGTCTTGAATGGGAGGACATAAACCTTGAACAAGGCTCGATCACTGTTCGTCGTTCGAGTTATTATCTCCCTGGCTTAGGTACATACACAGATACGCCTAAAACCAAGTTTTCAAAGCGCATAATAGCTATCAATGACAAAGTTATCAATATTCTTCTTTCGGTCAGACGGCGGCAGTTGGAGCTTGGTATAGTCAGTAAAAGAGTGTTCACCTACAGAAACGGGAAGCCATTAAATCCAAGCTCTGTTACAAAGTATTTTCATAACTTTATAGAGGAGCATGACCTGCCGAGCTGTTGTGTGCATACACTCAGGCACACCAATGCTTCACTGCTCATTGCAGCCAAGACACCGATAACAACAGTTGCTGGTCGTCTGGGTCACTCAACCCCTGAGATAACTCTGAGGTTGTATGCTCATCAGATGTCCGAAGAAAACAAGAAAGCGGCTGAGGCGATTGAGAAAATGCTATGAGCTATTCTTTTGGTGGGCTTGACATTTTACTAAAAGTAGAGTATAATATAGTTGAAGATAAGGTGCGAGGGTAACACTTTAAAGAAATCCCAGTTGAAGATTTTCCCCTAGTACAATCCGTACTAGGGGATTTTGATTAGTTTGAAAGAGGAATAGCATGAAAAAGTAATATGAGATAAATTACTTATCAGAGGATTTTTTTGAAAAATATGACTCCAAACATTTTCCTGAAATTGAGCATAAATTAAATCGTCCTTATTTAGTCCTTGTTTTAAAAGTCGAAAATAATACATATGCTATTCCATTTAGAACAAATGTATCACATAAAGCTTGCTATCGTTTTAAAAATTCATCAAGAGATACTCATAGTTTTACTGGTCTTGATTATTCAAAAGCTGTTGTAGTAAATGATGATAGATATATTGGAACGGCTGCTTTTATTGATGAAAAAGAATTTCTAGAATTAAACAGAAAATATTACTTTATAATAAAACAATTTTCAGCGTATGTTAGTGGGTATAAAAAATATGTAGCTGGAGAATTAGATGATTTTTCTTCAAAGAAATATGGATATTCTACTTTGCAATATTTTCATTCTGAAATTGGTATATCAGTAAAACAGAATATTGAGCCTAAAGAAAAAGCAGTTGCTGCAAGCACTGATGTGCCTGCAATTCACCCTGCTGTCATACGCAGACGAAGAAAGGTGGGTAGATCTCGCTAATTAATTATATTAATTATATTAAATTGCTAATTGCATTATTGACATTCTGTTGTTTGTGTTGTATAATATCAGTGTTGTAAGCTTGATGAGCTTGCAGCGGTTGTCCTGACCGTGCAAAAATGGGAGCTATCAAAGACGGAGACCCTACCGTATAAAATAAATGGGAGTTTTAAAAGGCGGGAGCCCTACCGAGCAAATAGGATCAAAAGCAGTACAGCTGTGCTGCTTTTTTATGTTGAATTATACTTGACATTTTGTCGCAAGTAGAGTATAATATAGGTGAAGATAAGCAATGCTTATTATATGAAGGTCTTTGACCTTTGTAAAAAGAGGTAGTCCCTACCGTATAAGTGGGAGTTGTAAAAGCAGCGGACCCTACTGTGAGTGGGAGTTGTGATTATTAAGGCTGCGATTTTTTCGCAGCCTTTTTTCTAAAGGTGCTTGACTTTTTTTCAAAAATGCAGTACAATATAATTGAGGATAAGCAAAGCTTATCATATGAGGGTTTTTGACCCTTGTAAAAAGAGGAGAACCCTACCGTAGAAGTGGGACCGACTAAAGAGGAGAACCCTACCGTAGAAGTGGGACCGACTAAAGAGGAGAACCCTACCGTAGAAGTGGGACCGTGCTTTAGCTGTGCTGTTAGGCACAGCTAAAGTTTTTTATTAGTGAGGGTGTAAAATGAAAGAAAAATTTAGACTATATTATGTTGATTTGAAATATATTCGTGACCTGCATAACGTTGATGATAATGTAATGTCAGTGTCCCCACAAACAGGTAAAGAGGATCGTCCTTTTTTAGGCATAGTTACTATTATTGAGAGTAAAAAATATTGTGTTCCATTAACGTCAGGTGACAAAATAAAATTTAAACATAAAAAGAACTCTATTGATTTCATAAAAATACCAGATGAAAATATGAAAGATGAGTTTGGTGCATATATTACTATTGGCGGAATAAATCTAAACAATATGATACCAGTAAATGATACTGTTATTCAACCAGTTGATATTGCAATACAGAGTAGTGACAATAAGAAACAGAGAAACAATAAAAAAAGGTTGACTAAAGAACTAGACTGGTGTCAAAGAAATCAAGATTTAATTACTCGTAAAGCTAGAAAACTTTATGATTTGAGGCTTAATCATTCAATGGAGAATATCAACCTCACACGCCGTTGCTGTGATTTCAAAAAGCTTGAGGCTGTTCTTGAAAGACGTTTGGCTAAAGCGCAGTCAAACGAGTACGAGCCGAAAGAAAAAGCTGTTGCGGCAAGTGCAGAAATTCCAGTTAGACATCCAGCCATTATACGCAGACGCAAAAATACAGGCAGATCCTGTTAGGGGCTGCCTGTTCTCTGTTTATTGAAAAGCTTGATCAGAACTTTGAGCCGTCCGTCGTCATTATAGAAAAGCTGTTCGCCATAAAGTCTTTCAACTGCTTTGTCCAGATTGATATGTGCAAGAAGCAGCTCAGGCGGTAGGTCATTATAGACATTGTCGAGTGGCTTGGCGGAGGATTATCCTGCAGCAGCCACATAAATCGAATATCGGTTTTGCAGAGCTTTTCTATTTTTCGCAATGATTCATATCCGTTTTCCATAAATGCAAACAGTATTACTTTCAGCAAAGTTTCTTCTTCATATCTTGGACGGCCTGTCCTGCGGTCCTCGGTCGTCAGGTATTTACTCAGATCAATATGATTCATCACTTCACAAAATGTATATACCGGGTCAGTTGTTTCAATTATTTTTTCAATTTCTATTGGAAATTTTAATTGATATGGTGTATAATATTCTTGTGGTTGGTTATTCATGATACTTTAATTATACCACAAAAAAAGACTGCTGTCTTGCTTTTTGGCAAGATCGCAGCCTTTTTTCTTGGGAACTTTTTTTACAGCCCCTGATAAATTTAGCATTTTTCTTTCTTTTTGAACTTTGTCAGATTGATTATCAACGCAAAAAGTGCCATAAAAAGAACTGCCACTACGAGAGTAACTGTCGATAATTTAATAAGGCTGTCAGTTAAGCCATACATGGATCTTGTGAGTGCATTATACACAGTGTCATTATGTATCGCAAGCCCGTCATAATATTTTGTACCCTTTAGGATAGCACACGGAACAAGAATGAGCATTGAGGAACAGAAAAGTGAAGTGCCTACCCAATAAAGCAAACCGCCTATATGCTTTCTGTTTACTGCTGCCATAACGCCTATAAATATAACAGCCGTTGCAATAAGAGCTATCCTTATTTTTCTCGCAAGCACAAGCAGATCTTTAAGCTTTGTGGAAATGCCATTAGGTTTATTTATATGACTCAAAAGCATAACGTCAAGGTCGGATTCGATTGCCTGTTCCACATTTTTTATTGTCTTCTGCTTTATGTCTTCAAGTTCCTGAGTATATTCAACGCCTTCTTTTTTAGCCCATTTTGTATAATCGTCTGAGATATTCTTTTCAAGAAGCGTAAAGTCTGCCTTAAACTCAGGAAGTTCGTTCTTTTTGCCAAGAATATAACTGAAAGTATCTTCAACATAGCTATAAATAGCGTTTGATACATCAGTTTTGTTAATCGACTTCTTCAGGGTATCAGCTTCAACACCAGTGTAGGCATATTGTTGTTCACAATATGTCTGTATCTCCTGGAAAGCCGTGTCCTCGATTTTTATCTTGTGCATACTGTTCGTATAGGTTGTCGGTTCAAAGAAAATATTGTCTGCCGCAAACAGAAGTGACAGCGCAAGGAATATAAACGCCAAAAACAGTGAGATTATCAGATTAGGCAGGTAGTTGTATAGTTTTTTGTTTTTCACAGATCTTACCCTCCTAATTCTTATATTCTTTGCTTACGACTTTGCAGATAACATATAGCCTCTGATCTGAAAGACCCATATAGCCATTGTTCCAGCAAGTGTAGAGTATCAGATCATCTACAGGTGGATCTGCGGTCACGTCATAATACAAAAGGGAAGTATCTGTATCTGGAAGTACCTTAGTTTCTGTGACCTCATAAGTAAATTTGCCATAATCTGTTTTTAGTATCACTTGATCTCCCACTAGAATATTAGGTAAATATCTGAAATAAGTGTGGTTATGTGCCGCAAGGACAACTCTGCCTGTAGCACCTATATATGCAGAATAGTTAGATTGCACGACCCCTTTTGCTAGGAGATCATCAGAGTCTCCCCAGTAAACAGGCTCTTTAACAATGCCTGCCTTATCATTCTTTACGGTCAGCTCGGCATATTTGTCACCATAATACGGATAGATTATCTCATGCTGTTCCGTCTTTTTATCAGAATCTGGCACTGTGACTTTTGTTAATCCCTTCATAGGCAGTGCGTCTGCATTTCTGTATTTATTATCCTCTGATGGGTTTTTCAAATGAGCGTTCTCATTGAACGCTATTGCTGCATATCCTTGCAGCTCTATGAATTTTTTATAACTTACCAGCGTCATGATAGACAAACAAAGAGCCAAAACTAAAAGAGGCGTCAAGACCATTACAGCCACTGACGTCCTCTTATTTTTTTTCATTTTGTTTGCGTCAGACGAGGAAGCCTTATCCTCTTTCCTGACCATATCTTAGCACTCTTTGTTCTTCTTAACAGCTACTGTAATACCAAATGCACTAAGAGCAAGTGTAAGAACCGCAGCAACCTGAACAGCTGTCATGCTGTTTGCACCAGTATTAAGAGAACCGTTACCTGTGTTTGTTCCAATGTTTGTATTGCCATCTGAATCAACGACCTGAACGTTCCAATCCTTGCTTGTAAGCTCATCTACCTTGATAGTAACACCAAAGTGATTACCTGTAGCTACGCAAGCATCAGCAATAGCCTTTCTGCTATCCTCGCCCATTTCCTTAAACACCTGTCTAAGCTGATCGTTTGTTAGTGAAGCAAGATCTGTTCCTGCACCAAAAAGCTTGTCAGCAACAGGCTGAACATATGTAGCACCACAATCAGAGAGAGCCTTTACCATGTAATCATAGTCAGCAGAGCTGAACTTTGAAGCGTGGGAATCAAGGTAGTTCTTAAGCTCTGATACATGGTTAGAAGGAACACCTGCTGATTTAGCTGCAGAAACAACATCAGCAGAAGAAGCTGCTGATGCGCTTACAACCATTGTTGAAGCAATGATGAACGCAGTAACAGAAGCCGAAATTGACTTAAATATCTTTTTCATAACACCTATCACCTTTCGTAATATTTTCTTATAACAACATTATACACTATTAAAATTCGATTGTCAATGATATTATTGGTATTTTTTTCAGAAAAAAGCAAATATTTTTACGATGATTTGAAATAGTTATGTTTAAGTGCGTATATGCGCTATTTCATGTAATTGTATATTACTGGAAAATATAAAAGGTCCTCGGCATTCTCAAACAAAAGACTTATAACATTACTGTATTAGTGCTTTTATGATTTTTGTCAAAGCTGATCTCAAAGCATTTAGATATAATTTCTACATTAATTATTATAATTATACGCCTTGACACGATATCATGCCATGGTGTATAATTTTCGTGTATTATATAATTGATGTAATGAACAAGGAGGATATATGAAAATTTATCTCAATGAAAGCCTTTCAGCTCAGGAAAGAGCTGAAGCACTTGTAAATGAAATGACCGTAGAGGAGGCGGCTTCACAGCTTAGATATGACGCTCCTGCTGTTGAGCGGCTCGGCATTCCTGCCTATAACTGGTGGAATGAGGGTATTCATGGGCTTGCACGAAGCGGTGTTGCCACCATGTTTCCACAGGCAATAGGTCTTGCGGCTATGTTTGACACCGACCTTGTGTTAAAAGTGGCAGATATAACCTCCACAGAAGCTCGTGCCAAGTATAATGAGTATTCAAAGCGTGATGACAGGGATATATACAAAGGTCTTACCCTTTGGGCACCTAATATAAATATTTTCAGAGATCCACGCTGGGGCAGAGGTCATGAGACTTACGGTGAAGACCCTTATCTTACCGCAGAGTGCGGCAAGGCATATGTAAAAGGCTTGCAGGGTAGTGGCAAGGTACTGAAAACTGCCGCTTGTGCAAAGCATTTTGCAGTACATAGCGGGCCTGAGGCTGTTCGCCATGAATTTAATGCAGAGGTTAATTGGAAAGACCTTGAAGAGACCTATCTTTATGCCTTTGAGGAGCTTGTGAAAAAAGCAAAGGTCGAGGGTGTAATGGGTGCGTATAATCGTGTGAATGGCGAGCCGTCATGTGCTAGTGAGTTTCTAATGGGCAAGCTCGACAAATGGGGTTTTGATGGCTATTTTGTTTCTGATTGCTGGGCAATAAGGGATTTCCACGAACACCATATGGTGACGTCTTCTCCTGTAGAGTCGGCCGCAATGGCACTTAAAGCAGGTTGTAATGTGAACTGCGGTTGTACGTATGTACATCTGCTTTCTGCTCTTGACAAGGGGCTTGTGACAGAAGATGAAATCCGGGCTTCCTGTGTTGCTCTTATGAGAACTCGCATAAGACTTGGTATGTTTGACAAGTCAACGGAATATGACAACATACCATACAGCGTTGTTTCTTGCCCTGAGCATAAAGCTGTATCCTACCAGTGTGCAGTGAAGTCCATGGTGTTGCTCAAGAACAAGGGTATTCTTCCGCTTGACAAAAAATCAATATCAACTATCGCTGTAATAGGTCCAAATGCGGACAGCAGAGCGGCTTTAGAGGGCAATTATAACGGCACAGCCGACAGGTATGTTACTTTCCTTGAGGGTATCGAGGACGCATTTGATGGCAGGGTGCTTTATGCTGAAGGCTGTCACTTGTATAAGGACAGAGTATCAGGTCTTGCTCAGGCAGGGGATAGATACGCTGAAGCTGAGGCGGCAGCGGCAAATTCTGATGTTGTGATACTTTGCGTTGGTCTTGACGCCACTATTGAGGGCGAGGAGGGCGACACAGGTAATGAGTTTTCATCAGGTGACAAGAACGATCTAAGACTTCCTGAAAGTCAGCGTGAGCTTATAAAGCGTGTAGCAAAGATCGGCAAGCCTATGATAGTGGTATGTGCGGCAGGAAGCTCAATAAATATCGAGCATGATTGTGACGCTCTTATTCACGCATGGTATCCGGGTTCAGAGGGCGGCAAGGCTATTGCGGATATTATCTTTGGTAAAGTGTCTCCATCAGGAAAACTGCCTGTTACATTCTATAATAGCGCCGACAAGTTGCCTTGCTTTACAGATTATGCTATGTCTGATAGAACATATAGGTACACGAGAGATAACATTCTTTATCCATTCGGCTATGGTCTTACTTATGGAGATGTTGTTGTTACATCGCTTAGTTATGACGATGGCAAAGTCAATGTAGAGGTAGAAAATAACGGTGCCGATACATGTGATGTTATCGAACTTTACATTAAATCACATTGTGATAATGCTCCGGCTTATCCTGAGCTGTGCGGCTTCAAGAGGATTTTTGTCAAAAAAGGTGAAAAGCTTGATGTTGAAATTGAAATACCTGACAAAGCTTTCACAACAGTGTCAGATATCGGCGAGAGAAAACAGTTTGCAAAGAAATTCACCCTCTATGTTGGTACGCATCAGCCTGATGAACTTAGTTGTCAGCTTAGTGGTACAAACTGTATGAGTATCGAGATAGAACGATAATGAAAAGAGATCTTACAAACGGCAGTATCATAAGCTTGCTTCTTGCTTTTTCAAGCCCGATGATACTGTGAAGTCTGCTCCAGCAGGTGTATAACATTGCCGATACATTTATTGCTGGCAGATTTCTTGGCGAAAACGCCCTTGCGGCTGTGGGCGGCACATACACCCTCATTACTTTTCTTTATTCGATCATAAAAGGTCTGTGCATTGGCTGTGGCTCGCTTGTTTCTTATTGTTTCGGTGAAAGAAATGAACGCCGCCTGAAAGGCTGTCTGAACATATCATTTCTGATGATAGGCTCTGTTACTTTGGTGACAGAGCCTATCACATTGTGCTTTCCCAATGAGATTTTGAAACTTTTGTATACTCCAATGAAAATAATGTTTTTGACATCTAATTATGTTAGAATTATCCTGTCAGGTGTGGGACTTTGCTTTTACACTCTTGCCAAAGAACCTCTTTTGCGACTATCCTTCAAGAAAAAATCTTGGAAGGATTGCAGTTTTGGTGAAGTGGTGCGAATGTCGACCGCTGCCTCAGTTCAGCAATCTGTCATGAATTTCGGCATACTTATGATACAAGGACTGGTAAATAGTTTTGGAACGACTGTAATGGCGGCTTTTACAGTAGCCGTTCATAATTGTTAAATTAAGCTGTCAGCTTATATGATTTTCCAACAAATACTTGGCTGATTTTGTTTGTCTTATTGTATGTTATAACAAAAAACCATTTTTTTGTTGAAATACAAAAAAACGTATCGTTTAAAGTTGACTTTTTGAATAGAATGTGATAAAATCATTATTGTACGGTTTATTTTTTGGAAAAATAACGAAAATATCAACAACAGGGTGAATAATACAAATGAAAAAAAATTACACTATCAAGGATCTTCTGGTACTTCTTCTCGGAAAGGTTTGGTATATCGTTGCCGCTTCAATAGTGTGTGCGATACTGGCCCTTTTCGTATCAAAATTTGTTATGAGTAAGCAGTATCAGTCACATGTTTCAATGTATGTTAAAAGTGCTGATAATCAGTCAACGGGTCAGGATAAGACTAATGTTGACTTACAGGACATTAACGCTTCAAAGTCATTGGTACAGACCTACATTGTTATACTTACTGATGACCCGGTAATGAACGAGGTAAGCGATAAGCTTCTTGAGATGTATACTCCTGAACAGCTTGCTCCTTATTTTACTGTAACAAGCGGCAGGGTTTCAAATGACGGCCTGAGAAATGCTTATAGCATGACCGCTGTAAATCAGACAGAGGTACTTCAGATAACTGCCACAACAACCAATGCAAAGCTTTCTTCTGACCTTTGTAACATCATGGCTGACGTCGCTCCAAGCTTTCTTATAAGAGTTATCGGTGCAGGCTCAGTTGAAAAGATAGGTGATGCTGAGGTTTACAATACACCTGTTTCTCCTAACACCACTAAAAATGTTGCCCTTGGCTTTGTTGGTGGCTTGATGGTGGCTGTTCTAGTGATACTTGTTATCGACTTCTTCGACAACACTGTAAAGAATTCTGATGAGCTTGGCGACATTTATCAGAAGCCTATCGTTGGTGAGATAATGAATATTGGCGGAAAGACTTCTAAAAAGGATGAAGGTTCTTCTGCTGACAGAAAAAAACAGCTTCTGTTCAATAATAAGGATATACCGTTTAATATTGTAGAGAACTACAAAACAATGCGTACAAACCTTATGTTTACACTTTCTACAACACGAAATAAGATAGTTGTCGTTTCTAGCCCTAATCCAAGTGAGGGTAAGTCTGTAACAGTTGCTAACCTTGCAGCTTCAATGGCTGAAACAGAAAATAAGGTTCTTCTTATTGACGCTGATATGAGAAGACCTGTTCAGCACAGAAACTTCAAGTTAAAAAACAATGTTGGACTTTCAACAATACTGAGTGGTGAAAGCACATTTGATAAGTGTGTGCATGAAACCAAGAATGGCAATTTTGCTGTTCTTACATCAGGCGTTTTGCCTCCAAACCCGTCAGAGCTTCTTGCTTCTGAGAAAATGCGTGAATTGCTTGAATATGTTCAGCATAAGTATGATTATGTTATTGTCGACGGAACCCCGTTACTTCCTGTAACTGATGTAATGAGCCTTGCTGATGAGGTCGCAGGCGTTCTTCTCATTGCAAGATATGGAAGAACTACATATCAGGAGATAGAGGAGTCTATGAAGAAGCTTGAGATAGGCGATTGTAATCTGCTTGGTTTCGTTCTTAATGATATTTCCGCAAAGAACGGTTCTCATTACGGATACAAGTATAAATATGACTACAGCTATAAATACGGTGGGAAGGATACTTCTGCCGAAAGTTAAATGACATGGAGATGTTAGATTGACTACCGATTATCACAGCCACATACTGCCGAATATTGATGACGGCTCTGACAGCATCAAAACATCACTTAAAATGATAAAAATGATGAAACAGCAGGGCATAGGTATAATTGTGGCAACACCGCATTTTTATATGCACAGGGAAGCTTCTTTAGACAGTTATCTTGTCAAACGGCAAAATGCTTATGAGAAGCTCATGGCGGCTGACCCAGCCGTGAAGGATATACATATTGGTGCTGAGGTGGCTATAGAAAAGGGTATCAGCGTATTAGGAGAACTTGAAAAGCTGTGTATCAGCGGAACAAGACTTATTCTTCTTGAACCACCATTCACTCAGTATAACAGTTGGATCGTCGAGGAGATAGACGAGATAGCAAATTTTCGAAGGCTTATTCCGATAATCGCCCATGTACATAGATATATGGGCGTTTATTCAAAGTCAGATCTGGAAAGTCTGATGTCTGTGGATGCAGTTTTTCAGATAAATGCAGAAGCTTTTGAGCATTTTTCCACAAGACGTTTTGTTAATAAGCTTATTTCAAGTGGCAGAGATTTTGTCTTTGGAAGCGATGCTCATGATCTTGATGATAGAAAACCTAATTTTGATCTTATAGCTAAAAGATCTGGAAGTGAAAATATAAGACGTTCTGATAAAGTACTCATGTCTGCTATGGCTGACGAAGAAAGAATGTTTGCTTTTTAAGTATAGAAAAAATATTGATGATATTATAAATAGCCTGCACTGTGCCATTGAGGGGTGGCCATGGTGTGATCTTATTCATTGCTTTAATTGAGCGGAGGTATGTTTTATTTATGGAGAAAACAAGTGAAAACACAGTTCAGGTGTGGAAAAACAAAAAGATAAAGCATTGGATGCTTATTGCATTCTTTCTGTGTTTCTATGATATTGTTGCCGTAAATCTATCCTACATTTTCGGACTTTTCATCAGATTTGACCTTACTTTTTCTGCAATACCGAAGGAGTATATGCTTGCCTATGTAAAGTTTGCTCCAATATATACAGCTTTCAGTGTTGTGGTGTTTTTTGTGTTCAAGCTTTATAATAGTTTGTGGAGATTTGCTAGCATTGGCGAACTGTCAAGGATATTTTTGGCCTCGATTGTTACTACCATATTCCAGGCTGTGGGTATAACATTACTCTTCATGAGAATGCCTGTGGCTTACTATATAGTAGGAGCAGGAACTCAGTTCGTGCTTATAACAGCAGTACGTTTTGCCTATAGATATATCACCCTTTTAAGAGCAAAACAGGTAACAAATCAGGTGGCAGTGCATAATGCAATGGTCATTGGTGCAGGTGCTTCGGGTCAGATGATCCTTAAAGAGCTTACGATGTCAGAACGTGCAAATGCAAGACCACTCTGCATAATTGATGATAACCCAAATAAGTGGGGAAGAAATATCGGAGGAGTTCCTATCGTTGGTGGCCGTGATTGCATTATGGAAAGCGTCAAAAAGTATAATATTGATCAGATCCTTTTTGCAATTCCAACTGCATCACCTGAGAACAAAAGGGATATCCTTAATATTTGTAAGGAAACAGGCTGTGAGATGAAACAGCTTCCGGGCGTTTATCAGATAACAAATGGTGAGGTGCTTCTCAGCAAGATGAAGCCTGTTGCAGTCGAGGATCTGCTTGGAAGAGAGCCTATCAGAGTAAACATGGACGAGATATTCCAGCACCTTAAGGGTAAGACCATTTTGGTAACAGGTGGCGGTGGTTCTATCGGAAGCGAGCTTTGCCGACAGATAGCAGGTCATGAGCCTAAACAGCTTATCATATTTGACATTTATGAAAACAATGCTTATGAAATAGAGCAGGAGCTTAAACGTAAATATGGCAGTAAACTCAATCTTGTGACGCTTATCGGCTCTGTCCGTGACAGCAGACGTATCAATGACGTTTTTGAAAAATACAGGCCTGATATCGTTTATCACGCTGCAGCACATAAGCACGTTCCGCTTATGGAAACAAGCCCTAATGAGGCTATCAAAAACAATGTTGTTGGTACATACAAGACAGCCTATGCCGCTTTGAAGCATGGCACAAAGAGGTTTGTGCTTATAAGCACTGATAAGGCTGTAAACCCTACTAATATTATGGGCGCAAGTAAAAGACTCTGCGAAATGGTCATCCAGAGCATGGACGCTATCAGCAAGGCAGGCAGGACAGATCTTCTACCTATGCTCCATGCACACGTTGATGAAATGACAGACGGTATGCTTGAGAACGATCCGATAGACGAGATAGCTGTTGATAATATAGAGAGCAGTGAAGCGGTTAAGATCGAAAGCGTTGGCAATAAGGATAGAAATGGCACACAGTTTGTTGCAGTTCGTTTTGGAAACGTTCTTGGAAGCAACGGCTCTGTGATCCCGCTGTTCAAAAAGCAGATAGAAGCAGGCGGTCCTGTTACTGTTACTCACCCTGATATCATAAGATATTTCATGACTATACCTGAGGCTGTGAGCCTTGTTCTTCAGGCAGGCACATACGCATGGGGCGGCGAGATATTTGTCCTTGATATGGGTGCGCCTGTGAAGATAGACACTCTTGCGAGAAATCTTATCAGACTTTCAGGATATAAGCCTGATGTAGATATTAAAATAGTTTACTCAGGTCTGCGTCCTGGCGAAAAGCTTTTTGAGGAGAAGCTTATGGCAGAGGAGGGCATGATGAAAACGGATAATGAGCTTATTCATATCGGAAAGCCTATACCGTTTGACACAGAAACGTTCCTTGGTCAGCTTGGAGAGCTTGCTCGTGCAAGCTATAACAATGACGAAAATATCGTTGAAATGGTCGAAAAGATCGTTCCGACATTTAGTCCTGTAGGTGATAAACCAAAAGGTAATGAAAAATATGGCAGAAACGCTGTTGCAGTTTCTGCGGTAAAATAATAAAAGATCCATATTTCAGCACTGCGGGGATTTCTGCGGTGCTGTTTTTATGCCTAAAATTTCACACTTTTTCTTGATGTGTAGGTTTGTCAATCATATTGGACACTATTATTAAGAAATTCGATAGGCG
>NZ_QTWZ01000026.1:0-23466 GCF_003461385.1 Ruminococcus sp. AF17-1AC | reverse complement strand
TTATTATACTTTGATTGTTTTTTATGTGTCAAGTTTTATTATACAGGATTACCGTTCTGAACCAGATCTCTTGTTACTCTGTTGGGATAAAATGTTTCATCAGAAACACTTTTCAGTTTCTCTATAAGTTCTGACGCCGTACCTGAAAAATCAACTTTCTTTTTGATGTAAACATACAATGCCGCAAGAAAAATGTTGTCCTTACTTTTTGGAGCGGACGGCTCATCGGTAACGACCCACTTTTTCAAATCACTATCGAACTGCAAATTAATTTCTGCGTTTTCAATATCACGTCCTACACAATAAAGTTTTGCATTGCGGCTGCCACGTTTTGTTTCGATCAGAACCATACTTCCGTCTACACAGCCGCTCAGTCCTGTCGAACCTGAGATCATATTGAACGGGTCGCTGTCTTTGCATTTTCTTGTGTGATGAACCACTATGACAGTTATCTCAAGCTTGTCTGCAAGAGCTTTCAGAACGGATAGGTCTTTGTAGTCTGAACCATAGCTTGAATCTGTTGAACCACGAACCATTTGCAGAGTGTCGATAAAAACGATTTTCAGATCACGATGTTCACTCACAAAGCCTTCGATCTGCTCTTCAAGACTGCCTCCTATCGGGTCAGACATAACAGAGAAGTAAAGCATTTCAGTTGGTTCATCGGTCAGCTCATAGAGCCTGTTTTGTATTCTTGCGTAGCTGTCCTCTAAACACAGATACAGAGCAGTTCCTTGTGAAGTTTTTAGACCTAAAATTTTTTCTCCTTTCGCTATTGACAGGCACATATCCAGTGCCAGCCAAGACTTTCCGACCTTTGGTGCACCTGCTAAGATATACAGACCTTGTGCAAGCAAGCCGTCTATAACGAACTCTATTGGCTTGTACACAGTTGTCATTATTTCTTCGCAGGATCTTGTGCTAAGTTTTTTCAAATTATCATTCCTCCAATTCTGTTTTCAAGTTTCTGTTATTGTCACTCAACATAGCGAAATTTATATTCAAAACAAAAAGCTCGCAAAGACTTTTAAAATCTTTACGAGCCTATATTATTCTCCATTCTTATGGTATCGCATTTTAATATGTTTGTCAATAGTCATGGTCCATTTTCATTGTTTTGCACAGGAGATTTGATTTTGACACGGGGGTAAGATGTGCGTTTTCGCCGTCGCACTGTGAGAGGGAGGGAGTGGCAGATTGGGGGTTCGGGGTTCTACCCGACAAGCCGCAATCGGTGGTCTGCCCCTTGTGGGCGGACTGCCGTTTGCGATGCTTGCTAAGTCTGCGGACTTAACTTTTCCGGGCTATCCGGTTGACAGTAAATAATTATCATTTTTTTATGTTCATACTGAAAATGCACTTGAAATATTTATCTTTTAATGATATACTGTTATGCACAGACAAAAAACGGAGAGGTGATTTGATGCTGGCAATTTACCTATCAATGCTCGAAACCAACGAAGAAAAAAATCAGTTTGAACAGCTTTACATAAAATACAAGCAGGATATGTATGCGGTTGCATATGGCATTTTGAAAAACAAGGAAGATGCTGAGGATGCTGTACATCAGTCTTTTTTGAAAATAGCAGATAACTTTTCAAAAGTTTCACAAATTCCATGTCACGAATTAAAAGCATATATTGTTATTATATGTAGAAACACAGCGATAAATATTTATAGGCAAAATCAAAATCGTGCAAAGCATAGTACAGAATTATTTGAAACTGAAATAGTTGATGAATCATATTTTGAAAAACAAAACTATGATGAACTTTTATTGGCGATAAAACAACTTCCGCAGATGTACAAAGATGTTATCTATCTGTATTTCCTGCAAGAGTTCTCAGCAAAAGAAACGGCATCACAACTTGAAATATCTCCCGAATTGGTCAGACAACGTGCATTAAGAGCAAAAAAGATGCTGAAAGACATCTTGGAAAGGAGCAACCGCAATGAATAATACTCAGTTTAAAAGAGCAATATCTGAGGCTTTGACAAAAGAATATGAATTGTCTGTTCCTGCACATAACAATGACCATGAGTTTTCAGATAAGTTTGCCCGAAAGATGGATAAGCTGATAGGTCGCCGGAAAAAGCCTTACTACCAAATGATAAATACTGCCGGTAAACGAGTAGCTTGTATTTTTGCCGTGATTTTTATTGCTGCATTTACAACAATAATGAGCGTATCCGCTTTGAGAAATGCATTCAAGGATTTTTTCATGAGCATTTTTTCAGACCATTCTGAGATATCAGCAAATGTTGAAAGCAATGAGGCTGCACCGGACACAATTCAAGTCTACTATGACATAGGTTATGATTTGAGTGATTATGATGTTATTTATGAGGAATATGATAAAATTTCTCGGAATATCATTTATCAAAAAGAGAATACAATAATTGATTATCAGCAGTTAGTCAAATCCGAATTTGATATGGGACTTAACACAGAAAGTGCTGAAATATCAACAATAGATATATCCGGACACGATGCAGTTTATTATGTAGATAATCATCAATTTTATCACTTGATTTGGGATAATGGAGATTATATTATTATGATAGGCTCCAATATTGGCAGAAATGAACTAATTGATATAGCAAATTCTGTGCAAAAAGCAGAAAAATAAAACTATTTTTGTTTTTCTGTAACTAATCCACCTTCTGATTTGTTATGTATGAATGAGGGAGTAAAAGCTTCTGAGTTGATGCTAACAAAAAAGGAGGTGTTTTTTGTGTATAAAAGGATCGTTTCTTTGATTACAATTCTTGTGATTGGCATGAGCTGGTTCTATTAATATTTCATACAATAGCATAAAAGAAATAGGAATGAGAACAGAAAATGATAATGGATTAATTTTTGATTCATTAAATGCAATATTTATTAACAATGAATATGATGATTTTAATGATATAGCTAACTCTGATAATCTATATACTATTGAAGGAGATAATTATTTTACTGACTTTTCATTGGTTTTACAAGATTTAAATTTTGATGGGAGATTATATACTGACGGAGACATTACTATTAATGCTACATCTGTGACCTCCGAATCAAAAAATTCAATTATTGCATCTCACACAGGAAATATAGTGATTAATTCCAATGAATTTAATTATAAAGGTATTATTTTTGCACCAAATGGTTATGTAAATATTAATTCTAAAAAAATTGATTTCAAAGGATTCATAATTGCGGCTGGTATCTCTATATCTGGAGATGATGTAACAATTTCAGAGAGTGATGAGGTTTTCACAAACTTTAATACAATGGAGCAAGAATATCAACAGAGAAATGATGAACTAATTACTGAGTATTTTGATACTGTATCGGCTCTAGAAGATAATCCAGACGACATAATTGTGGAAAGTAAATACAACGATTTGAGAAAAGAATTGCAAATTAAAGACCTTTTACTAAGCGAAAATGAGATTTCTGAATTATTTTGCAATCAAGAAAATATATCGAGTAGTTACAATGTTATGAACAAAGCTAAAGCTAGCTTTTATCCTTGTAAGGGAATCGAAAAGATGTATGACGTGATTCGCACATCATCGACGTATTCCTATGGTGGAAAGTCATATCAATACTACTCACTAAGTGTAAGTGATAAAGTATCCACTAGTAAACCAAAGTTACGTCGCAATTATTCTCCCAATATCTATCTTATTGGTAAATGCACCAATGAAGCAACCGCAAAAAAATATTTAAATACAGCTGTTTCAACATTATTGGGAAAAGGTTTTGGGGCTTTATTAGCAGGATGTGGTCATCCTATAGCTGGTAAAACTTTAGGGGCGGTAATAAAATCACTATTTTCTCGTACGCCGTCACCACATGATCTATATACGGATAGTTCAAAGTTTCTTCGATTGTCGGATGTTTGCTTAAATACCACAATGAAATATACATGGGTTAAGTATAAAGGCAGATGGGAATTTGGCTACAGTTGTGATAAGACAGCGTGGAAGTATGTGCTTACTGAGGGAAAGTTAAACACAAAAACAAAGTTATACGATTATGAGAAGTTAACTAGAAGTTTTACAAACAAAGGAAATTATTACAAGCCATATGTAGCAATTAAGACAGTAGTCGACTATAAAAAGATGTATGGTGATAATGCATCTACAGGAAATAATGACCCAATAGGTTACAGTAGTACAGCCTCTTATGAAATTAAAAATAGTGACAAAAAAGTCGTAAAAACCCTAAAACCTTTATTCATAAAAAATACAACAGCATTAATATAAATATATGTGGAGGTATTATGAAAAAAAAAATAATATTATTTTCAGTCTTGGCGATAATACTGCTCGGTATGATACTTTTTCTATTTGCAAAAATACCATCACCACAGATGGATCATAAGATATTTGGCTCATATTTTGAAAAAAAGATTTGTAAAAAATATGAATTAACTTTTGTTGATGAGACCTTCAACTATGCTGAATCTGCAGGATACGACAGTCAAACCCTTTCCCTTATCATCCATGGTGATCCACAAATATATAAATATCATGACAGGGATATATATTGCAGAATAACAGCAGATTATAAAGGTAAAACCATTACTGTTAGATTTAAAGGAACAAAGATCATTGGGACAAAATATAAATGGAGTCTTGAAAACGAAGATGCGTTTGAAGTTTTTAAAAAATAATGTATGAATTGTATAATTGGTTAAGAAAAAACTAAATTTCGTGATTCTTAGCTATGGAATCAATACTTAATTTTGTATTGAATGCAAGCACTATATCTTTGGCTGTCAGCGCTTAGGGCTTTCCTCAGGTGCTAGTGATCGCAAGGTCATGTGGGTTCAAGTCCCGTCATCCGCACCATAACAGGACACCAATTTTGATACAATGCGTATCTTGATTGGTGTCCGTTTTCTTTATCCGAAAGTCCTTGTTTAATGGGATTTGTCAACACAATTTAACGAAAGCAGGCAATAAAGCTCGCAAAGGAGATTGGCACCAAGGCAGCAGATGAGCTGCACATCCCCAGCTTCTGGCAGCAAACAAGCGGATCAAAGAGCTTGAAAAGATAAACCGTGAGCTTGAAGAGCTTAATGAATTTCTGGAGTAAGCATCTGTTTTTTTCGCTGCGAACCGTCGGAAGTCAGGAAAGAAGAACGGTTAAAGTTCATTTCCAAAACGTTAATTTTCATTTACTGCGTCACACATACGCTACTGTTTGTATTGAGAATGGCTTTGATGCTAAAACTGTCAGCGAGTTGCTAGGTCATTCTAATGTTAATATTACACTTAACCGCTATGTGCACTCATCGCTTGATAAAAAAAAGAAATATGTTGAAAAACTCAATTTTGTAGCTTAAAAGTTTTTAGCCGTCAAAAATATCTGATTGGTAGTAAATAATGCATGATTTTACGTTGATTTTTTGCCTTTTTGCCTGTAGGTGCATATTTTGCGAAAAAATTATATTTTGTTTTGTAAACTATTATACCAGAAAATTGATATAATATGTATTGATTTTCTGAAAAATGTTTGGTATAATGGCGTATAAAGGCGGTGATCGTATGATCAGAGTTGCAATTTGTGATGATGATAAACATATGCAGGAAAGTTTATCAAAGTATTTGTTAGACTATTCAATACAATGTGACAGAGAAATTGATCATGCAGAATTTGATACTTGTGAGGAATTAATGGACGAGTATCTCAAGGGGAACTCGTTTGATGTTATATTGCTCGATATTGAATTTAAAAATAATGATGAAAAACAAATGAATGGTATTGAACTTGGGAAAAGATTGCGTGGGCTGTATGCCAATGACAACACTGCTATCGTTTATGTGACATCTTATGGCGAGTATGCTATTGACTCCATTAAAATAAGGCCCTATGATTATATAAAAAAGCCAATTACCTATAGAAGAATAGTTGATTTTTTTGAAACTTATTATTTGGATCAAGCTAAGAGAAAAAAGGTGTTTGAATATACTGCACATAAAGTCAAAAACAGTATCATAGTATCTAATATTTGTTATTTTGAGAGTCAAGGCAGAACAATAGTGATCCATACTATTACGAATCAATATACCTTTTACGGAAAATTATCTAACCTGCTTGACAATGAAAGTTTAAGTGATTTTATCAGTATTCATAAATCGTATTTAGTAAATAAGAATTATATTGAAAGATTCACGTCACATTCAGTCGTCCTTATTGGCATAGACCGAGTGGAATTACCGATAAGCCCTAATAAGAAAATGGAGGTCAGTGAACAGCTGTTGAAAGAATGATATGACTACTTTATTTTATTTGTTTTCAAATGTGTTTCACATATATGCCACTTATCAGTTTTCCAATGTGTTTTTACAAAAGAAAAAAGAGTCGACAAAATCAGATATTGTCCTGTTTACACTTTATTACATTATAAATAGCTGTGCGTATTTGGCCTTTGACAATCGATTGATTACGATTCTGTCAAACATTATACCATTTATTCTTATATTTTTGTACTATAAAGTATCGTTATTTAAGTCTCTGTTGTCAGCATTTGTGTTATGTGTTTTTTCCATTGTAGTAGATACAGCGGTTGTTGCTATACAGTCTTTGCTTAATATAAACTCTGTTTTTTTTGATGAGGGATTTGTATCAAATATTGTGCTTCTAACACTTGTAAATATCATAGCTAAGAGCTATTTTAAATACAGCGATCAAATTGTAAAATTACCAATAATGTATTATATTACTGTGATATTTGTTCCGCTTGGCAGTATAATGGTTGGTTACTTTGTCGCAAAAGATCTCAATGTCGTATCGTTGATTTTAAGCGTTATCATATTATTGATGAACATAGTTATTCTTTACCTTTACGATAATTTGGTAAATATGTTTTCCCAGCAATATGAAACTGACGTTATTGAGCAGCAAAACAAGGCGTATCTTAATCAGTTGCATTTAATGCAGGAATCTCAGATGAAGATAAGATTTTTAAAGCATGATATGAAAAATCATATTATCAATATGCAAAGTTTGCTTAGTGCTGAGAAATACGATCAGCTTAAAGATTACCTTGCTGAAACCAATGATTATATTTATAGTAATAATGTTATTATCGACTCAGGAAATGAAACGATCGACAGTGTTCTGAATTACAAATTGGCACCGTTAGAGAACAACAGCGTTGAAAAAAGTTATCATGTTGTTCTCCCTGAGCAAATTCTTATTAGTTCATTTGATCTAAATATCGTTATTTGTAATCTGATAGATAATGCACTTGAAGCGTTAAGTCTCCTAGGAGAGAACGATGAAAAGAAGATAACTATCGATATTGTTTATAAGCAGGGTTACATTAAAATATTAGTAGGAAATTCATTTGACGGAATTATACACAAGGATAAAAGGACAAGAAAAAATGATGAGATAAATCATGGAATTGGGTTAAAGAGTGTTCAAAATATTGCGGAAAAATATGGAGGACTTTTAAGAACTGATGTATCTGATAACTGGTTTGAAACATCAGTGATAATGTATGAAAAATAGAGGTAGCAATAAGTTACCTCTATTTTTTTTACAAAAAAGACGTTCTTTTTGTCATTTACGTTTTTTTATTCTTATATTATGTATAATCAAGTCATAACTTGTTATGAAATGAAGAAGATCATATGAAAAAAATTTAATGAAACTCAGCACAAGAATGGGTAAGGTGTTTGTTGCATTGGCACTTTTGGTTACTGTATCAAACGTAAATTCTACATGCCTTTTCATCACTCACCAGCCTGAACTGCCTGCTGATTATAAGAAACTGCGTAAGTTCTAATGTTTAAGAAAACTGCCTGCAAAATAACGCAACGTCTATGTGAAAAAGGTATTATATCCGAAAGAGATTTCGATTTGTATGAATACGGATTTAATATGGGAATAACGGTTTTACTTAACCTTATCAGCACTATAGTTATCGGCGTTATTGCGGGCAAGGTGTTTGAAAGCATAGCTTTCTTATTTTTTTATATACCACTGAGAAGCTATGCCGGAGGATACCACGCTAGCACCCCGAGGAGGTGCTATTTTATTTCCATTTGAGAATTTTCATACTTACTATGTTGGTATGAATAGAATTTGGGTTCATAATGAATGCAATTTGCCGATTAAAAGATCTAAAAATTTTGTAAAAAGAGTCAATCACAGGGACGGTAGTGTTTCAATAACAAAAAAATAGATAATAAAAATGTAACCATAAAGTATACAAAGAATAAAGACGGAAATTCATATCCTAGGTTCGAGAAATTTGCTCATCCAGAGCACCCTGATCCGATAAAAATGAAAGCAAAATTAACTGGTGCTTTTAGAAAAGATATTAAAATCATTCGTAATGAAGCTGGTATAAAATTACCAAAAGATTATTCTTGGCACCATTTGGAAGATGAAAAAAGTGTGTTAATGGTTCCTTCCAAAATCCATTCACCAAGGTGTGGCGGATTTAATCATATGGGTGAAGCAACTAAAATAAGACACGGAATAATTTAAAGGAGGATAATTATGAAACTGGTCGAAGTTGGCGAAAAGCTAAGTAGCAAGGATATCAAGGAAATGGAGGGTGAACTGAATTTAAGCTTTCCAAAGGACTATAAGGACTTTTTGCTGAAAATAAACGGCGGAATGCCTGAGGATGAAGTGGAGTTCGATTTTATTGAGAACGGAACTTCCGACGAAGATGAGTTTGAGCAGGGCAGTGATATACACTATTTCTATGATGACAACGAGATAATGGAGTCATATGAGAATTTGGTGGACGAGGAACTTATCCCCGACGAATATCTGCCGATAGCCTGTGATTCTTTTGATAATCAGATATTGCTGTGTTTGGGCAAAGGCGATAATTATGGTACGATATATTTTGCAGACGCTGAAAGCGAAGAGAGCGAGGACTCAGGTTGGGTGCTGTCAAAGGTGGCAGACTCATTTACTGCGTTCTTGGGTATGTTAAGACCTGCGGAGGACTGATAATAAATGCAGAACTGATTTTATTCGGTTCTGCTCGGAGAAGATAATATGTTAAAAGATTACGTTAAGTTCAGAGATATTGATGTGTCACGAATCGAACAGTATAAGGGCAGATTGCCTGAAGAATTGTTTGATTTTTGGAGAGAGTTTGGTTTGGGAACATTCTACAATGGTTACTTAAAAGCGATAGACCCGAACGAGTATATCGAACTTGTGCAGCAGTCATATTTTGACGGTGAAGTTACTATCCCGATATTTGCGACAGCATTTGGTGATATCATTACATGGGAAGATAACAAGTATATCGGGATACTCAAGTATAGATATCAAGATAGTGATATAATATCAACTGGATTTGAGGACTTTTTTGAGGAAGTTGAAGAGGGCGTCCTTGATGACGATTATTTCACTATCAAAAAGTATAACGCAGCAGTTAAGAAATATGGTGAACTGGAGTATGATGAGTGCTTTGGATATGTTCCGCTGCTTGCACTTGGCGGAAAAGAGTCTGTAAAAAACCTTAAAAAAGTCAAAATGCGTGAGCATATTGCACTTATAGCTGAACTGACAGACGGCATTTAAAACTATTTTACTTTAACAATATGGAGGTGATAAAATGCCCACAAACCAAGAAAAAGTTTCACAGCTTTTAGTGGCAAGGAGATATATAATAATCCTAAAAAGGGAAAACAAGTAATATATGATACAGATGGTAATTACTTTAGGATTGAAGACACAACTTTAACAGGAAAAAGAGTATACACTTATCTATTTTCTAACTTGCGTTTTGAATCTATATATGAGAAGATTCTAAGCTTATTCATTTGGTGATCAACGGCGAAGAGATCATAACGACTGAAACCCACCCGTTCTTTGTAAAAAATCAAGGCTTTATCAAAGCAGGAGAACTAATAGTTGGTGATGAACTTCTTGAAGTAAACGGAAATGTTCTTTTAGTTGAAAATTTTGATGTTGAGTTGACAGATGAACCTGTTAAGGTTTATAATTTTGAGGTAGAAGATTTTCATACTTATTATGCTGGCGGATTAGGCGTGTTGGTGCATAATGCTGGTGATTATTCTAATCTAAAAGATTCAAAATATGTAGGTGAAGGGAAAAAGTTTACAAAGGCTCAAAAAAGACAGATAATACAAGAAAATATGAGACGAAATGGCGGAAAAATAAAATCTGATATGTCAGGAAAAGAACTTGTTCCCGCAACTCAAAGTAAGCTAAACGTTACGCCAGATCCATTGAAAGTTCAAATTGACCACATAAAGCCAAGAAGCAGTGGATGAAGTAATAGTTATTCTAATGCACAGGTTTTATCAAGAGAAGAAAATATTTTTAAATCAAATAAGTGAGGAAAAATTATGTTTGATATTGATGAAAATACAATGGTAATAACAACTGTAGATATTATTAACAAAAAAAAGAAAGTAGTTTTAGTTTTCCATGATAAAGAAGATGGAATGTGGGAATTTCTGGATGGAGAGGACGTTAGTGAAGAAAGTGCTGCTATAATATCGATTTCGGAAATGGAGCAGATTGATTCTTCTATTGGTGAATTATGTGATCTTCCTCTAGGATGCGGCGCTTTTCGTGATGATGAAACGCAGCCATGGAAATGGTTTGAAATAGAATGACCTCTTTTATTAGTGCCAAACAATAATAAAGGTGAAATTTACTAAGATAAAAAATAATATAGGAAAAATAGTCGATGACCCAGATGACATAATCGAAGGACTTGCAACTGGTGATACTGTTAAGAAATTGTTCAGAGTAAATGTAAGTAACGATAACGGTTTAGTAAATGTTACAACTAGTGTTAAGTCATTAAAGTAGACAATTATTTACATCGAGAATTTTTGATATTAAGGAGAATATTATGCGAGATACAATTAAATCAAAAGAGTATTTTGATGAGTATATTTTGAAAATGTCAGAAGGAATCAAAAGATTTGAAGAGGGTATTGCTGCTGGAAAATACTTAAATGACAAGATACTTTTTGTAAAAGATTACATTTTACAAAAAAAAATCGGGATAATAATCGCTAAGTATTCAAAAGGTGATTCAATTGAAGAAATAAAAAAAGAATTTGAATCTTCTTTAGATTTGTTTGGTGAAGCTTGGGATGATTCAGTATACGAGAGCAATATTATTTTTGCTTCTTTAGCATATCTTCTGAATTTGGACGATGGTAAGTTGAATATAATAAAAAATAAATTGAGGAAATCTGAAACATATGATTCATTATTAGATTTTATCCTCATTGGAAATAAAAGTGAGTTTGATACATCGAAAATATCCTTCCCTCGTCCATACAAAAAGTTAGTAAAAAGCATTAACGATGAAGATAGAGATGCTTTTCTAAAATATTTGAGAGGATGGTATAAAGGCTCTGTAGATAGTGCTTGGTATGGTACACATGAACTGGTGAATAAATATCAGTATTATGGATATTGGTGTTTTGAAGCTGGTGCTATTGCAAAAAGACTTGGTTTTATAGATGACGATTTGAAAAATGAGCAGTATTATCCTTATGATATGGTTCATTTCAATTGAGTAATGACGAGGTGATAAAATGACACTTTCGATAGATGGTCGCTTATCTGAACTTATAGCGAACTCCTGTTCTTGAAACCTACATAAGAGAGGTAACAACGCTTGTTCATCTCACTGTGAACGGTGAAGAAATCGTTACAACTGCTGACCACCCGTTCTATGTAAAAAATCAAGGCTTTATCAAAGCAGGAGAACTAATAGTTGGTGATGAACTTCTTGATGTAACCGGAAACATTCTTTTAGTTGAAAATTTTGATGTTGGGTTGACAGATAAACCCGTAAAGGTGTATAATTTCCAGGTGGAGGATTTTCATACTTATTATGTCGGAGAAAACAATATTCTTGTTCATAATGCTGGGAAAGAATATAAAATTCCTAAATCTGGGACAGGGAAAGAGAAAGCAACAGACATTCCTAGCCGATTTAAAGGTGAACGTCCTTATATAAATGAATCTGGAAAAGATTTTGCAAAACGTTTATGTGATGAAGCATTTGGTAAAGGCAATTATGATACTGGTCCTAAATCTGATTATAATAGGTTGAAAAAATATGGCGACAGAGCCTTTACTAATCCAAAAAAATAGGAGCAAAGTTATGGCAAAATATTATTTGACAAAAATCATTTATAATGGATTAACTTATTTTTTGATATGGTATAGCAATGATGAAGATGGGTTCTTACTTTTTGATCAACAACTGTTAGTTTTTTTTAGTGTCGAAGAAGCAAATACATTTGCGGATAAAGAACATATTATTTTTGAAAAGGGAATAACAGTTTTTGATCTATCTGAAATTATCGAGTTAATAAATAATGTGGAAATATCGCAAAATTGTCGAATTTTGATAGATATATGGCATTTTTTTAGTGATTTATCAAAATCGCTAAATGAAGAATTTATAGGAGACTATAATGATGAAGAAATCATCGATATTTATAACAAGTTGTTCTATGGAAGTAATTTGGAACTTTTGAAAAATGAAGAATATCATCCTAGTTTCAATGTTGATGAAAAACATAAATGTTGGGAGATTTTTGAAAGTGGGTTATCGATACTTAACAAATATCTTAATGATGATTTCAGTATGAAATAAGGGGGAAATATGTTTAGTAAATTTTTAGACTTTGTGAAAGAAGAAAAACACTATGATTTTGATAGTAGCGAACAATTTTTAAAATCAATGGGAGGAAGATCGTTCCTAAATGGTATGTATCGAATTTTTGATGAAAAAAGTATACCAAAATGGAATGATATAGTTAAAAAATCATTTCCAAAATACAAAAATCAAATAAGTGTCTTTGGGTATGACTGGTTGGGAAGAATTTTTGCTCTTGATACGCAAAGAGATGTAGTTTTGATATTTGAACCAGGTACAGGAGAGATACTTAATACAGAAGAAAACTTTGTGAATTTTCATGATAGTGAGATACCACAATATCATGACGCTTGCTTGGCGTCTGAGTTCTTCAATGAATGGTTTGAGGCAAATGGCAATTTTGTTTTGCCTCACAATAAATGTGTGGGTTACAAAGTACCACTATTCCTCAATGGGGAAGATGACATAGAAAATCTTGAAGTATCCGATATGGAAGTATATTGGGAAATAATGATGCCATTAATGAATCTTTAACCAATATACTTACGGAGGTGTAAAATTGCCAAGCAACCAAGAAAAAGTTTCACCAGATGCCAAAGCGAAAAAAGCTGTTAATTCAGTAGATGGCAAAAAACTGACCCGATATATGGATATGAAGTTGATACGCTGGAAGCTGATCATATTATGCCTCTAAAAGAAATAACTGAACAGTCAGGATTTGATCAGTTGAGTTTTGAAGACCAGAAAGCAATTGCAAATTTAGAAGAAAACTTTATGGGACTTGGAAAACAAACAAATGCATCTAAAGGTGCTAAACCTATAAGTGCTTGGTCGGGACATTCAAAGTTAGGAGCAATCGCCGAAGAAGCACAACAGTTTTTAAATCAAAAAGATGAAGCTGCTCGTGCAGCTATTGCAAAAGCAATAAGTGAAAGGTTAGGAAAGAAATGAATACTTATACCAAAGAGATTAACGGAATAAAGTATACAATTAAAGTTGATGATATGCTTTACTTTCAATCACAAGCATTATGGAGAGCAATATATGATATTCCTGTTGGTAGATTAAAAGACGGATTTAAAATTCAAATTGGTTTTTCCTTATATATTTTGCAAAAGGCAATCAGTGGTTATTGTATAGTTACACCTGATTATGAGTCAACACCATTCTTAAAAGTTAATGAGGATTTAACACTTGCTTTTTGGATTCAAATGGAACAGTTGGATATGTTACAAAAATATCATATTAATGGTGAAACAATTAGATTTGATGATAAAATTGCTGTTGCTAAAGGTTCTATAGTTAAACCCAAAATTTGTTTACAAAGATTTAGAGATTTAGGTGGCTCAGGTTGGTGTGTGAATGAGATATTTCAAAATAAAGATGGTAAATTCTCAAACGTTGATACTACGGAATACGAATCAATTTATGCTTATCAATTATTAAATATACGTCCCTCCGTCTTAAAGGCGCTTATGTTGCCGTATGACTATATAGTAGTCATTGACGGAGATGATATAATTGAGCTTTTAAATGAAAAGGATGAAAGTATTATTACAAAAAACAGTCCTTGAAACATACATATGAGAGGTGACTACTCTCGTTCATATTACTGTGAACGGCGAAGAAATAATCACTACAGTTGACCACCCGTTCTATGTAAAAGATAAAGGCTTTGTCAATGCAGGTGAATTGACACTTAGTGATAAGCTCCTCGATACACATGGCAGTCATTTGTCAATTGAAAAAAAGTAATATTGAGTTGACAAAAAACCTACTGTTGTATACAATTTTCAAGTTGAAGATTTTCATACTTATTATGTTGGTGGCTTTCGCATACTTGTACATAATGCAGGGGATGTATATAAACGTCCATCAGGTTATCGTAAAGGCGTTAGGGATAAAACATGGGAAGAAGCAAAGGCGAATTCTCCTGATGAAATTGTTCGTGATCCTAAAACAGGAAAACCAATTAACCCCAATGAGCTTTGGAATATGGGGCATAAACCTGGTTATGAGTTTAGAAAACATCGAGCAAGTGCACAGGAACGTGGTATAGACAGAAAACAGTTTTTAGATGAACACAATGATTCGTCCCACTATCGCCCAGAACTTCCAAGTTCAAATAGAAGTCATTCTTGTGAAGATATGACAGATCAATATTTAGGACCATGATTTTAGCTTATTTGTCATAAGCTTGAATTGGTAGTTAAATAACTATTATTGCATTAGTTGGTATTTAAAGTATGTATATAACAACATAAATTTTTGGAGGTGCAATATGGAAAATATGCAAAACAAAAAAGAGATTTTTAAAATCATTCACGAGGCCGTAAAACTAACGCCGCAGGTTATTTCATATTCTGATGAAAACGAAAGTCATAAGATCGATATATACATTGGTGAAAATAGGCCAGATGTTGGTCTTACAACATATTCAACTATTGGTTTGTCAGAGTATCCAATAGAAATTGTGGATAGACAAGGAAGAGAAATCAGGGTGGAATTTATAGGTATGTGCACGAGTGAGTTCACAAGTTTTCCTAATATATTAGCGTCCTGTGCGTTCAATATTATCAAGGATCATTATTCGTACACTCCTGGGATGGTGAACATGAATGTTATTGATGATTATTATAAAAACTTAGAAATGAGGCATATTTATTACACTATCCCGTCATACTGGGAGGATTTGCAAGGCCATCTTATTGACGGTCATATAGTAAACTGGCTGTTTGCAATACCTATCTCGGACAATGAACTGGATTATTTAAACGAAAATGGTGTAGACGCTTTTGAAGACTTGTTGGAAAGCAATGATACTGAGGTATATGATTTGTATCGAAGGTCTATCATCTAAATGACACCCTATTGTGAACAGCTAAGAAGTCGTTACAACTGTTGACCATCCGACCACCCGTTCTATGTAAAAAAATCAAGGCTTTGTCAACGCAGGGAAACTAATAGTTGGTGATGAACTTCTTGATGTAAACGGAAATGTTCTTTTAGTTGAAAATTTTAATGTCGAGTTGACAGACGAACCCACTACAGTGTATAATTTTCAGGTGGAGGATTTCCATACTTATCATGTTGGTGAGTTTAGAATACTTGTACATAACGCAGATTACAAAATTACATTATCAAGAGAAAAGTATCCAGAGTCTGCAAAACACATTGAGGATGCAATAAAAAATGGACGGCCGAGGGAACTTACAATAAATAGAAGTGGAGCAAAGTCTAATAGAAAAGCGTCACTAAAGGGAATTAGCAAAGTTTCAGGTAAGGATTTGGATGAGTATCCTTTTGCAATGTGTAAAGAAGGAGGCAAAGGGGCTCATGTTCGTGCAATCAGTAGATCCGATAATAGGGGTTCAGGTTCTTTTATTGGGCATAAACTAAGGGGTCTCCCCGATGGGGCTACATTTGAAATAATAATTGTTGATTAATGGAGGTTAATGAAAATGCAGGAAAATAATAAATTGTGGTTAGAGATCAAGGAAATGTTTGAAACGTCACAGACAGAGGTAACGATATTTAATGGTGCTGGGTCAGACAGTGCTAAAATATGTGATATGCTTAGAATAACTTCTGCGTCTGCTATGGGTGCTGTCATGCTGAACACATCAGGAGTTGTATTTGATGATTGGATAAGACTTTATGGCGGTGATACATCTGATAGGGTAGGCATATCTAAAATAAATTTGCTGTCTAAAAACGGTACACCTGAGAGGGTCAAACAAATGCTTATCGTTGCCACTGATGTTGTGGGCGGTATATTTGCAATCAATTCAGGCAAATTTGATGAGGGCATAGGCGATGTGTGGTATTTTGCTCCTGATACTTTGGATTGGGAGGACCTTGAGTTAAGATACTCTGAATTTATTGCCTGGCTCGCTCAGGGGAATATAGATGAATTTTATAGTTCAATGAGGTGGACAAATTGGAGAGAATCTGCAAAGAATGTGGAATTTGATAAAGCCATTTTGATATATCCGTTTCTTTGGTCCGAAGAAGTTAACATTGAAACCGCGTCAAAATCAATAGTTCCATTTGACGAGTTGTTTGCTACAAACATGGAATATAGAGAAAAATTTGGCATTGGCGATTAATTTCTGAACACTACTACATGAAGCCTGAATGTGAAAAAAGCCGTTGGGAGAAATTCAAGGACGGTTGCAAAAAGGTCGGCGAGTGGTGCAAGGAGCATTGGAAAGAAATTGTTATAGTAATTGGCGCTGTGTTGATAATTACAGCAATTGTAATCACGGGATTTACATCATTAGTTCCGCTATTGACTTTTTGGGGATTGTCTGTAAAATTAGCTACAGTGGTAAGTGTGACCGTTTGTGGTATCGCTTTTCTTGCTTCAAGTATTTACTTACTTGGATATCCACTTAATATTCTTGGTAAGATATTCAAAAGTGACACTTTAAAAACTATATCATTTGGTTTAAGGCATCCAATAATATCTCTTCAAATTGGAAAAGTTAAGCCTGGAGTGGGAAATACTAATATTAGTACAAATGCCTCTCGTTTTGCAAATGCATTTGATTTTGAAGATAATGATGTTCAAGAAGGATCAGAAGTAAATGCTTTTCGACACACTTTTTGGATTTCAATTATAACAAGTAAGTGGGGAGAGAATATAGGCTTACAAGTTGGTAATGCTCATGAAAAAAATCAAAACGTTATTCATGAAATCAAAGATATATACTCGCATAGGTTTAAAACTTTAGGTGATGCTGATCAAGCAGTTGATTTGTTAAACAATGTTATTGGACGGGAAATTGGAAAAACAACATCAATTGATAGTACATCCAAAGATATAGCAAAAAAAGTATTAGATTACTATTATACAAATGGATTAAATATTGTGAAGGAAACTGATGATGGACATTATGTGATTGTAAAAGAACGACTTTCATACGAACGATACAAAGATGATTTAATGATATATTGGAGACACTTGATGAAAACGGATTTCCACCAGATAATAAATACTATAATAAAAAAGGTGATTGAATTGGTCAAGAAATATATTAGAGTAATTTTGATTGGAGTATTGTGTATGGGAGTTATACTGAGCATTTTTTCAATAATAAATTATCGCCATTCAAAATCGTTAAAGGATAAAATTATAAAAAAATGTAATGATGATACCGAGATTATTATACATATGTCTGATTTTACTGGCTTTGAATGGGATAAGTGTATTGTATATGGACCGTCAACGCAAACGAAAGATATATGTGATGCATTTGATATAAATTATAATACATATCTCGATTTAAATTATGGGATTATTTTCCTTAATAATAACAATGTTACTTATGAAGAATTTTTCAAAGTCTCAGATTATGATTTTACAAATAAAATTCCAGAATTTATTATTTATCCATATAGACAAAACGAAGGTACGCAAGTAAAATATGCAAGTTTTGAAAAGAATGAAGCGGAATTTAAATGTATAAAGAAAGATTCTGATAATGGCTATTATTATAGGCTTTACCCTATTAATTAAGGCGACATCGCACAAAGATTTTGTGTTACACTTGATTTTAAATAAGAGCATAAAGTGGTAACAAATGGTCCAACGGCAACAACGGATGTATGTTGGTGGGCAGAATGGTATGCGTTTTTGAAAAACAATTAAGGTTAGATGAGATGGAATATTTATTATTTGAAATATTGTATCGAGGTTTAAACTATGAGAAGATGCGAACCACTAAACACATAAGAAGCAAACGGATAATTGAACTTAGAAAACATATGGCACTATTGAAAATGGTTTTGCACCTTGTCAATGCTATATACTATAAATTAGGAAATGATTATTGCAAAGCAATAAAAAATAACATTACATCAATAATAAAAATTGATCCTGAATATGCCGTAAAATATTATCACCCTTTATTTATTAATGATAATGCTGATTTGAAATCACTGAAATCAAAAGTGCTTTCCATAGATGAAAGCATATGCAATGTTGATGATGTTATCAGCTCGATAAAATCATCAACGCAGACCCAAGAGGACAAAATTGAATCACTTGAGTCATTGAAAGAAAATATTAATGAATACATTTCTGATGTTATGATTATTGACCAAAATGCGGCTGATGCTATCAATAAAAGCAAGAATGATTTTTATGATAAATATGAATACCTGAAACCGGATATTGAAAAAAGCTGGTTGGAAGAGAAATGGGATAGTGCTTGTGAGTGGTGCAAGGAAAATTGGCAGTCAATAGTTAGTGTGTTTGTGACTATTGTCATTGTTGTCGGTATTGTTATATTGAGTATTTCAACATTTGGAACGGCAATTCCAGTAATTGCTGTTGGTGTAGTTGGAGCAATCGTAGGCATTTCAGGTCAATTAATTAGTGATATTATTTCATGTGCGATAACAGGCGATTGGGATGGTAACTGGCAATCATATATTGGATCAGCGATAGGCGGTTTTGCTGGCGGTGTTTTATTATTGCTTACTAATCCAATTGCTGCTTGTTCAGCAGAGGCGGCAATATCAACGTTTTTTGGCGAAAATCTTGAAAATATCACTGGGTGACAAAAACGATCGACTTTTGAAATATTATTTGATACTGGTTTAAGCACAGGAACAGCGGCTTTTTTTAGTGTTGCTTTAAGTAAAATTACTGGAAAGCTTTCAAAAACTCTTTCGAAAAAAATTCCGGTGTTCAAAAGACTTTCAGGCATAAATAGCTATGATGCTTCATTTAAAATGGTAATAACAAAATTAAAACAGGGAAGTATTAAAAAATTTCATTATAAAACAATTAGAACTGGTGTAATTTCAGGACTTCCTGGAGGTGCATTGGAAAATATAGCAAGTGTTTTTTTGATGGGATTAAGGAATGGTATGACGAATGGAGAGAGTTGTCACAAAATTAATAAGAAATGAAGGAGGTCTGATCAATGAAATCAAAATCGAAATTTACTGTGAAGATACCGTCAGAGATTTATAAAGGTGAAGTTTTTATAACTGCTTTTTTCATTGTTTTAAACGTAATGTATACGATTTTTGGTGATCCTCCGCATTTTCCTATGTATATTTCAACAATATTATTCATTTTTATTCCAATAGCTATTTCATTATTGTGGATAAGAAAATTAAAAATTGTAGTAAGTGGCAGCAAAATAACCGTTAGGAAGATTTTGGGATCCAAATATAGTGTGGATGTTTCAGAAATAACAAAGATAAAATGGATAATTAATGATACTAGATTAGGGGTTAATGAAAAAATTTTAATTTATGTGAACTCTGAGCATTTTGCTGTTGAAACTCTTATGGACGGATTTGAAATAATGTCAGAATATCTTTTGAAAAATGTTGATCCTGATAAAATAATTTATATTAATAAAAAATAGAACATTTTGCAATAAAATAATCGGAATATGTTGTGCGTATCGACGGCGATGTCGCTGACGCTATTAATAAGAGCAAGAATGATTTTTATGATAAGTACGAATACTTAAAACCGGAATGCGAAAAGAGCTGGTTGGAAAAAGCTAAAGAGTGGATTGATTCAGTTTGTGAATGGTGTAAAGATTAATGGAATAAAATTATAGATTTTGATTTTTTTTAATTTTATAGGTAAATTAATTCATGGTGAAGGATTCAGGAATTTCGTAACCTTTTCAGTTGGAATATTTTATCAGATAGGTGGTGTCTGGCTGATAAAGAAAATTGCGGAGTTAGGAACAATCGCTGCAGTATTTGTGAGAAAGCATCCGATTTTGTCTTCATATATTCCTGGATTGAATGTTGTTGCAGATATGACAACAGGATTTTTCTCCTTGACGTTGGGTGCAGATATGGATGATGATGGTATCTATCATATGAGACCTGATTGTTTGCAGCAATATGCACATTATACCACAGGCTATGACGATGTTTTCCGAGCTGCGGTTAACAAAGCTTCGGGCGGTGAAATAACCGTAGATGCTCATCAATCTCAGATTTTTTGGGTAGATCTTGACGGTGATAAATCCAAAGATGAAGGAGAAGAATTTATAATATGGTCATGGAAGGGCGACTATATGAACCTTGGAGCAGGCGCTGAAACAGGTATTTATCAGGTGAAAGATGGAGAAATTGATGAGTATGGAAATTATATTATGGAAAATGGTGAATACTCATATCTTTATGCCGAAGTTAACAGAGAATATTCTGTTGATATGACTCTTGAATTATATCATGATTCTAATGGGGATGGAATCTTCAGTGATGATGAGCAGCTGTATAAACATGAACCAGATGAATTACAATGGTGGATAACGGGATTTGATCCGTTGGTTCAGAATGTTAAAGCTGAGGATCTCCAAGCCGTAACTACTATAGATTTTTCGAGCTTTGGAGAAAACAAAGATATAATGTTAGATTCTTTCAGAGAATTTAATGCAGGAGAAGTCGAATGGGATATTCCAGAAAAAGATTCGGGTTCATACATTGTAACTCTGACTTGGTAAGGAGAATATTATGTTAAAATTTAAAAACTTGCTTTGCTGCACAATGTCCGTAATATTGATGTTAAGCCTAATGTCCTGTTCTGTTGTAGAAAAATTGAACAGCCATTATGAAGGTGATCTCGTTATTGATCATACGGAGAATGTGAGTGTTTCAGAAACAGTAATAAAGGCTTTGGAAAATAACGATGCGGACGCAATCAAAAATCTGTTTTCTGTTCGTGCCAAAGATCTTTGTCCGGATCTGGATGAAGGGATCGGATATATGCTCAGCATATATGAAGGCGAATTTGTTGAAGTTACGCAGAATAATTCAAGCTCAAATAAATATTCGAGCGGTGGTGAAAGATGTATTGTTTCTCCGGTATGCGTTTTTAAAACAACAGAAAACTACTATAAGCTTACTTGGAATGCGTGGACGATAAATGAAAAAGATAAGGAAAAAGAAGGAGTCTACAGCATGAAACTCCAGATTTGGCCGGATGCCGGACTGGATCAGGGAGGTGAAGATCTTTTTGTTGCAGGGGTAGTGTATCCTGCTAATTCCGAGGAAAGTGATATGGCGTTTACTCTTTGGAAAAACATTTATCAGCAAAAAAATCATGACGATCGCATAGAGAGATTTCGTGAGCTGCTTTTTGACAATATGCTGGCTTCAGGCGTAACGGACGATGAAATAGATCGCTTTTTTGATTACTGTCAGCCAATGCGAGAACTTCACGAAGGCTGGACGGAAATTGATGATGGAAATATCACCGTTTATATTACGTCCATGAAAAATGATACTCCGATATGTTTTTGTTTTAGACTTGACAAGGAACAAACGGATAAAATATCTTTTCTAAAATTTGCCGAGATAGACGATGAAAAGACTATCGTTGATTATAATTTATCGGAAGAAAATGCGGGAATTTATTTGCCAGATTAATGGAAGTGATTAAATGTGAAAAAAAGTACAATATCCGTTTTGCTTACTTTGTTATTGGCGAGTTCTACAGGCTGTACTATATTAAACGATAGCCAAAGTTCAATAGAAAATGATGATAAATTAATTATCGATCAAACCTCAACGAAAAATACTTCGGATGTTCTGATACAAGCCTTGGAGACCAACGATGCTGAACTTTTTAAAAGCGTTTTTTCAGAGCAGACTTTGAAATTACAGCCTGATATTGATGAAGGTATCAAATACATATTTAATATATTTGAGGGTGACAATTTAGAGATAGTTTATGAAAATCAGTCATCAGAATCTTTTTCTGATTTGCAGGCAAAATGTGTATGGTCGATCTGTGTAATTAAGACTACTGAAAAATGCTATTCATTAACATGGACTGAGTGGGTACAGCAGGAAACTGATCCGTCTGCCCAAGGCGTATACAGCTTGATTTTTGAAGAATGTGAGGAAGATCAGAGAGGAGCAGGCGGCGGAGATCTGCTTGCCGGAATATATTACCCCGGATGTGAAACCGAGTCTGATATTTTAAACACATTTTTCGGGGCGATGCATAATAAAGACCGAGAAGAGCTTGAAACTATATTTTCCAATGAGTTTCTGGAGGATCCGGAAGCTGTGAAGAATATGGATAAATTTATAGAACGATATACTCCTTCATATTCTAATTTGTTAGCCGCATGGGAGGTCAATGATACTATTTGCATTCAACTAAGGCGTTTCGATGCTTTTATTTGTCTGCATTTTGATAATAAACAGACAGATAAAATATCATCTATTCGAGTATTTAACAGTACAACTGAAGATGAAGAAAGCATATCACAATACGATTTTAACCAAGATGAAATGGGAATTTATTTTCCAGATTAGTCAAATGCATCTTAATAAGTATCAATAATGTTCTATTACATATTTTAGATACGAACCTAAAGGCAAGGATTTGAAAAACAAATGAGCAGCGAAATAATCGGAACAAAATTCAAGTACACGGTATTAACATTGACACCGTTTTCTTCACACCATTTATGCACTGTAAGTCCGCTGCTTTTCTGTGCCTGGATCTGGGCTGACCATTCAGTCAGGCGAAATTCGTTCTTTACCGTTGCGATCGTTGTTTTCATTATCTTTATCTCCACATCTAATTTGGTCTAAGCAGCTCTATAGACTTTTTTGGGATTGGGTAATTTACTCTATGGAGTTGCTTGAAGTTTATTATACTTCTTTAGTCATCGGTGGGGTAGATGCGGAGTGTTTGACGGTTACATTCAAATTCACAGCGTCAATGATAGATGATATTTGGCTATTTCAACTTCCGTGTTGATGTTAACAAACATTTTACAATCAACAAGATGTTAATTCTACAGACAATCCCCCTTGAAATTATATATAA
>NZ_QTWZ01000025.1:0-26001 GCF_003461385.1 Ruminococcus sp. AF17-1AC | reverse complement strand
TCGCCTATCGAATTTCTTAATAATAGTGTCCAATATGATTGACAAACCTACACTCTCAAGGTTTAATATTTTAATATTTATTACTTTTGAAATGTTCAAATTATACAAATGGCTTGAATGTCTTTGTATAAAATGAGAATTGACTTAAAGGACATTAAGCTTTATAATTGTAGTGTAACATTGGTTGTTAAGACAGAAAATCATTTGATTTGGAGATCAATTATTTTATGAAGATCAAGAAGATTCTTGCATTGGCAGTAGCGCTTACATCTGTTTTTGCAGTTGCAGGCTGCGGCTCCACAGGCGACAGCAGTTCAAAGGTATCAACAGTAAAGAAAGTTAAGGTTGAGGACACACAGGAAATAGAGGCTATCCCTGACGACGCTCAGAAAACTATCCGTTGGATGGGTACATATGACCTTAATCCTAACGAGAAAAAGGGCGAGGATAAGTCTGTTGAGATGACCCTTTTCAACAACAAGGGTGGTAAAGTAGAGTACACAAGAGTAACTGACAGCGAAAAATTTGACCAGCTCGCCAGTGCTATCATGGCTCAGCAGAATGTGCCTGATATTTTCAAGTATGAGTGGATGGCTTTCCCTGCACAGGTGCTTAAGGATATGTATCAGCCTGTTGACGATATTGTGAACTTTGACGATCCGCTGTGGGCTGATGTGAAAACAACTGCTGACAAGTTCGTTATGGGCGGCAAGCATTATGTTGCTCCTATAAGCTTCACAGTCGGCACACTTATGATGTACGATCAGGACGTTATCGACGCTGAGGGTCTTGATGATCCATATGAGCTATATCAGAATGGTGAGTGGAATTGGGATAACTGGTATGACATGATGTCAGAGTTTGTTTCAAATGCTCCTGCTGATGTTGAGAGATTTGGTATCAATGGTTGGTTCCAGACACAGGTCATTCAGCAGACCGGTAAAACAATGGTAAACTATGACGGAGAGAAGTTCACAAACAATATAAATGACCCTGATATCGAAAGAGCAGAAGACCTGCTTTATCAGGTAGGTAAGAACAACCTTGTAAACGGCAACTGGCTTGGCAATGCTAAGCAGGCGCTTAAAGACGGCAATCTGCTGTTCTACTGCATGGGTACATGGGCTATGACAGGAAATAACGGACCTTCTGACGCTGACACTTGGAGAGTGGTCCCTGTTCCGTCTGACCCTAACAATGATGAAAAGTACATGACATCTGATATGACGGCATATATGTGGGTAAGAGGCTCAACAGCTAAAGAGGCTGTAAAGTGTTGGTATGAGTGCTGCAGAATGGCTAACACAGATGAAACATATAAGGAAAACGGCAAGGAGAAATTCCTCAACGCTAACCCTAACTGGACAGAGGATATGTATCAGGTGATCGTTGACTGCTCATCTTCTGAATACAATCAGGTGTTTGACTACGGCTACGGAATTTCTTCCACAATGTCTGACGACAATGCAAACGAAGACGGCAACTGCGTAACAAGAAAGCTTTATGAATACACAAATAAGGCTGACGAAAACGGCAAACAGTTCTCATGGACAGAGCTGAGAGAATCATACTCCGCAACTGTTGACGCTGAGCTTAAGACTATCAATGATGCGGTTGTTGCATTCAATAAGAAAAATTCATAAGAATATTTTGCAAGACCTCGATAAAATCGGGGTCTTGTTTTTTGCATAAAAATAAGGCTCTGAGTTTTTGCTCAGAGCCTTGCTTTGTTATATTTAGCTGTCCATACCCTCACGAACAGACTTGATAAACTTGCCAACATATTCAGGAGCGTCTTTGCCGTGTTCCTCAACTATCTTGACAACAGCACTTCCCATGATAACGCCGTCAGCGTACTGGGACATTTTCCTTGCCTGCTCAGGATTTGAAATTCCGAAACCTATGCAGCAAGGGCAGTGATCGTTGTTTCGGATAGGTGCAAGCAGCTCGTTGAAATCAGTGGTTATCTCTGAACGCATACCTGTAACGCCCAGGGAGGATACAACATACAAAAAGCCTTTTGACTTTTCTGCTATCATTTTTACACGCTCGTGTGAAGTCGGTGCAACTAGGAAGATAGTGTAGATACCATTTTTCTCAGCTTCGCCCTGAAGCTCTTCACGTTCTTCAAAAGGCATATCTGGAACGATAACGCCGTCTATCTGTACCTCTTTGCAAAGCTCAAAGAATTTCGCTGTTCCGTACTTGAATATAGTGTTTATATACATCATCAGAAGCATAGGCTTGTCAGTCTGTGTGCGGAGTTTTCTCACAAGGTCAAATATCTTGTCAAGATTTGTTCCACCGCTCAGTGAACGCAGGGAAGCTTTCTGAATAGTCGCACCCTCTGCGATAGGGTCAGAGAACGGCACTCCGATCTCGATAATGTCAGAACCATTCTTATACATTTCGAGAACGCACTTTTCTGTTGTATCCATATCAGGATCGCCTGCGGTGATAAATGTCACAAGCGCCTTTTTGTTTTCTGCTTTAAGCTTTTCAAAGCAAGCGTCTATCCTATTCTTCATTAAGGTCTACCTCCCTGTATCTTGCTATTGAGTATACGTCCTTGTCGCCTCTGCCTGAAAGGTTGATGACAAGTATTGAGTCCTTATCCATTGTAGGAGCAATCTTTAGCGCAGCGGCAACTGCGTGTGATGACTCGATAGCAGGGATTATACCTTCTGTTCTTGAAAGGTACTCAAAAGCACAAACCGCTTCTTCATCGGTTATGTCAACATACTGCGCTCTGCCGATAGAGTTAAGATATGCGTGCTCAGGTCCGATACCTGGGTAGTCAAGACCTGCGGAAATTGAGTAAACAGGGTCGATCTGACCGTATTCGTTCTGCAAGAAAAGCGATTTCATGCCGTGGAATATACCAAGTGAGCCTTTTGCAACTGTAGCCGCATGGTCAGGTGTGTCAATGCCTCTGCCTGCTGCTTCTGCACCAACAAGCTTAACTGATTTGTCTTCAATAAAGTTGTAGAATGCACCCATAGCGTTTGAGCCACCGCCTACGCAGGCAACAACGCAATCAGGAAGCCTGCCCTCTTTTTCCATAAGCTGAGCTTTTATCTCAGCGCTGATAACTTTCTGGAAATCCCTAACCATTGTAGGATAAGGGTGAGGTCCCATTACAGAACCTATGCAGTAGAAAGTTGTGTCGATATTTGATACCCAATCTCTGAAAGCTTCATTGATAGCGTCTTTCAGTGTAGCAGTACCGCTTGCAACGCCTGTTACCTTTGCGCCAAGAAGATTCATTCTGTATACGTTAAGGGACTGTCTTTTCATATCGGTCTCGCCCATGTAGACCTCACATTCAAGACCCATAAGAGCGCAAACTGTAGCAGTGGCAACACCGTGCTGACCTGCACCAGTCTCAGCGATTATGCGCTTCTTGCCCATTTTCTTTGCCAGAAGTATCTGACCCAAAACGTTGTTTATCTTGTGTGAGCCTGTGTGGTTAAGATCCTCACGTTTGATGTATATTTTAGCTCCGCCAAGATCTTTGGTCATCTTTTCTGCATAATAAAGCATTGACGGTCTGCCTGCATAATTGTGGTAAAGCTCCTGAAGCTCTTTGTTGAACTCAGGATCGTCCTTGTATTTATCGTAAGCTTTTTCAAGCTCGTGAACAGCAGTCATGACAGTTTCAGGAATATATTGTCCGCCAAATTCGCCAAATCGTCCAATTTTACTCATTTATATCCTTCTTTCGGTATTATTTCTGATAGTTTCAACTATCCTTTTTATCTTGTTTTCGTCCTTGAAGCCATCGGTTTCCACTGAACTTGAAAAGTCAACGCCATAAGGTTGTACCTTTTCCATAGCAGAGCAGATGTTATCCTCGTTCAGTCCGCCTGCAAGTAAGAAAGGCTTTGAAATACTCACATTGGAGAACACATCAAGGTCAACACGCTTGCCTGTTCCGCCGTAGCTGCCTGCTGAAAAGCTATCTATAAGCAGTTTATGGACGGGAAGTGCATCTGCTTTTGCAATATCATCAGCACATTTCACACGAACGGCTTTCCATATCTCACAGTCGCAGTTTTCACGGAGTTTGCTGATATACTCTGCGTTTTCCTCACCGTGAAGCTGGATAACATCAAGCTTCTGTGCAAAGCTTTTCAGAATATTCTCTATAGGCTCATTTACAAAAACGCCCACTCGTTTGATCTCCTTATTAAGAAGAAGTTCAAGATCGTAGAATGTGTCAATGTCTACCGTGCGTGTAAAGCCCTCCGACAGTATAAAGCCTGCATAATCAGGGTGGTATGTGTTCACATAAAGAATATCGTCCACACGGCGCATACCACATATCTTGATTTTTGTCATTTATACGCCCTCTCTCAGTTCATGGAGAGTTGTACCGATATTGCCGCTTCTCATAAGCGTTTCACCTATAAGCACAGCGTCTGCACCAAGGCTGCGTACCTTTTTCATATCGGCATTTGTTTTTATACCGCTCTCTGAAACAAGCACTGCATGGTCGCCTACTATATTGCTGAGCCTGCCCGTGGTTTCAAGGTCAACGTCAAAAGTGTAAAGATTTCTGTTGTTTATGCCAAGCATATCAGGCTTAAAACCAAGCGTCTTTTTATACTCTTCCTCGTTGTGCACCTCTACAAGACATTCAAGTCCAAGCTCGTGTGCAATGTCAGAATATTCTTTCATTTGACCCTCGCTGAGTATTGCCGAGATAAGCAGCACTGCGTCAGCACCTATGGTTCTTGCCTCGTAAAGCTGATATTCATCGATAACGAAATCCTTGCGTAGTATCGGCAGCTTTACAGCCGCTCTTATAGCTTTGAGATATTCCCCAGAGCCTTGAAAATAATGCTCTTCCGTCAGGCAGGAGATAGCATTCGCACCACTTTTCTCATATTCGCAGGCGGTTTTCACAGGGTCAAAGTCAGGGCAGATAAGTCCCTTTGACGGCGAGGCTTTCTTTACCTCGCTTATGACTGAAAGGGTATCACGCTTTATAGATTTTGAAAAGGAAACTGTCTGATACTCTTTTTCGGCTGCCATGTATTTGATATCTTGTCTTGAAACTTTTGATATATCTCTTTCAAGCTGTTCTTTTCTTTTGTCGCAGATATTGTCAAGTATCATTTTTTATCCTCTGTTAGTAAGTTCAACAAGTTCTTCAAGCTTTTTAAGAGCCTTGCCGCTGTCTATCATTTCAGCTGCAGTCTTTACGCCCTCTTCGATGCTGTCGCATTTGCCGCAGATATAGAGCGCACAACCTGAGTTGAGAAGAACGATATCTCTCTTTGCACCCTTGATAGTGCCCTCAAGTATACCTCTTGTGACAGCTGCATTGCCATTTGCGTCCTCGCCAACGATGTCAGCAAGCTTTCCTCTTTTAAGACCGAAGTCCTCAGGCTTTATCTCATACTTGATAAGCTTTCCGCCGTTTATTTCACAGATAGTTGTAGGAGCTGATATAGAAACTTCGTCAAGTCTGTCGTTGCCGTAAACGAGCATTGCTCTCTTTATACCTAGGTTCATAAGAACCTTAGCCATTGGTTCGAGCAGATCGGGGTCATATGTTCCAAGTATCATGAAGTCTGCTTTTGCAGGATTTGCGAGAGGTCCGAGAATGTTGAAAACAGTTCTTACACCTATCTGCGCTCTTGTTGGTCCTACAAATCTCATTGCTGAGTGATATGACTGTGCAAACAGGAATGAAAGACCTATCTCATCAAGTGATTTTTCTGCCTGTTCATGTGTTGACTGAATTTTAACACCAAGAGCCTCGAAAACATCAGCTGCACCGCTTTTTGAAGAAACGCTTCTGTTGCCGTGTTTTGCGACTTTTTGTCCTGCTGCCGCAATTACAAATGAAGAGGTTGTGGAAATGTTGAAGCTGTTTGAAAGATCTCCGCCTGTGCCAACTATATCAAGAGTACCCTTGACATTGACCTTTGACATTTTTTCTCTCATTAATTTTGCAAAGCCGGTTATCTCGTCAATAGTCTCGCCTTTCATTCTCAGAGCTGTGAGCAGGCAGGCGATCTGAGCGTTAGAAGCTCTGTCGCTCATGATGATATCCATTGCTTTATAAGCTTCGTCCTCAGTGAGTGACTTTCCATCACATACTATTTTGAGATACTTTTTAAGCTCGACTCTTTCGCTGTCAGGAAGAGCTGCAGACTTTGTTTTTGTGGTCTTTATGCCAGCGATATCGTTCAGGAAGTTTTCGATTATTATGTTTCCAACTTCGCCAGTGAGAACTGACTCAGGGTGGAACTGAACGCCGTAGGTCGGGTGTTCTCTGTGTCTTATTGCCATTATCTGAGCTTTATCGTCAGTTGCAATAACAGACAGGCAGGTAGGAAGTGAAATGCTGTCAACAACAAGTGAGTGATATCTTGCGGCTTTTATTGTGCTTTTCAGACCGCTGAAAAGTGGGTTTGCAGTGTTAAGATTTATATCTGTCTGCTTGCCGTGAAGCTGCTGCTTTGCGTGAACTATCTTTCCGCCGAATGCTTCGGCTATCGCCTGGTGTCCTAGACAAACGCCAAGTATAGGGATCCTGCCACTGAATGTCTTTATGACCTCTTCGGAAATTCCTGCGTCCTTTGGATAACCAGGACCAGGGGAGATGATGATAGCCGCAGGTGACATTTTTTCGATCTCATCTATGGTTATCTCATCATTTCTTGCTACTGTAATGTCTTTTGTGAGTACGCCTACAGCCTGATAAAGATTGTAGGTAAAGCTGTCATAGTTGTCAATAAGTAAAATCATAGTAATATTCCTTTACAGTACAAATTTATCAATGAAGGTTTTGTCGTTGAAGTAGTTTATGCCGATAGCATTCCTTATTTCTGAAACAGTTTTGTTTGAAACCTCTATTGCACGTTGTGTGCCTTTTTTAAGTATCTCTATGAGCTGCTCTTTGTCTTTCTCATATTCCTCACGTCTTGCTCTGATAGGTGCGAGAAATTCCTGCATAACGTTGTTAAGGAACTTCTTACATTTCATATCGCCAAGACCGCCGCGCTCATAATGTTCTTTCATCTCTGCGAGGTTCTTATAGTCAGGGAAGTATTTAGCAAAATCTTCGTCCTTGCTGAATGCGTCAAGATAGATAAATACCGGATTGCCCTCTGTGTGACCTGGGTCGCTTACATTGATGTGTGTAGGGTCAGTGTACATTGACATTATCTTGTTTTTCAGCGTTTTTTCATCGTCTTTAAGGTAAATGCAATTGCCAAGAGATTTGCTCATCTTTGTGTTGCCGTCTGTACCAACAAGTCTGTTGCAGCTTGCGTTGTCTGGGAGAACAGCCTCAGGCTCAACAAGTATATCGCACTTATAAATTCTGTTGAAGCTGTTTACTATCTCTCTTGCCTGTTCAAGCATTGGAAGCTGATCTTCTCCAACAGGAACATACTTAGCCTTGAATGCTGTGATGTCTGCTGCCTGGCTGATAGGATATGTCATAAAGCCAACAGGAAGGTTTCTTTCAAAGTTTCTCATTTTTATCTCAGACTTGATAGTAGGGTTTCTTTCAAGTCTTGACATTGTAACGAGGTTTGAATAGTACATTGGAAGCTCATAAAGTGCTGGGATATGTGACTGAACGAAGAATGTTGTTTTGTCCGGCTCAAGCCCTACAGCAAGATAGTCAAGCATTACCTCAAGAATGTTTTGTCTTATCTTCTCAGGATTGTCAGCGTTATCTGTAAGTGCCTGAAGATCGGCTATCATAACGAACTGATCAAATTTTCCTGTGTTTTGAAGTTCAACTCTTTTTCTGAGAGAACCTACATAATGGCCAAGATGAAGTGATCCAGTTGGTCTATCGCCTGTAAGAATAATATTATTGTTCATGTTATTAACTCCTTTTAAATTATAATTTGCTTGCTTCTTTTATTGCATTTATAACAGCCATTGCCTTGTTGCATGACTCCTGATATTCGTTCTCGGGAACTGAGTCAGCGACAACTCCGCCTCCTGCTTGGATATAAGCCTTGTTATTTTTGAAAAGCACTGTTCTTATAGCGATACAAGTATCCAGCGAACCGTCAAATGCAAGATAACCAACTGTTCCGCCATAAAGGCCTCTTTTTGTTGTTTCAAGCTCGTCGATTATCTCCATTGCTCTTACCTTCGGTGCGCCTGAAAGAGTGCCGGCAGGAAGAACTGCCATAAGTGCGTCAAGAGGTTTCTTATCTTCTCTCAGTGTACCCTTTACATTAGATACAAGGTGCATCACCTTTGAATATCTTTCAACTATCATCATGTCTGTAACAGTTACGGAGCCGAACTCAGAAACCTTTCCTATATCGTTTCTTCCAAGGTCAACGAGCATTGTGTGTTCAGCTCTTTCCTTTGGATCGTTGAGAAGCTGTTGTTCATTGCGGATATCTTCGTCGTAGGTCGCTCCACGCTTGATAGTGCCTGCAATTGGTCTTGTTACTACTGTTCTGTTTTCTACTGATACAAGCATTTCAGGTGAAGCGCCTGCAACAGCATAATCATTGTGCTTAAAGTAGTAAAGGTAAGGTGACGGATTAGTGGAGCGGAGCATTCTGTAAACGTCAAAGCTGTCTGGCGGATTGTCTATCTCAAATCTCTGTGACGGAACTATCTGGAAGATGTCGCCCTCTTTGATGTATTCCTTAGCCTTTTCAACGTTTGCGAGATAATGTTCCTTTGTGATGTTGGATTTTACTGTGATGTTGTCCTCCATTGTCTTTGGAGTTTTCATAACAGGCTTGTAATTTCTAAGAGTTTCAACTACTTCGTTGCATATCTTTTCACATTCTTTGTATTTAGTTTCAAGATCATCGCTCTTATTGATGTTGAGGATTATTACAGCCTTGTTTGAAAGGTGATCGTAAGCAACGATCTTTTCAAAAAGGTGCAGGTCAGCGTCAGGAAGCTTAAGATCGTCCTCAGGTGGGTTGCACAGTGTTTTCTCAAAGTATCTTATCATGTCATAAGCGAAAAATCCTATTAGACCGCCTGTGAGCTTTGGATAATTATTAAATCTCGGTGACTTGTGGCATTCGATTATCTCAGAAAAGAAAGCGATAGGATCATCGACTTTTATGCTTTCATCAGCCTTGCCTTTCTCCTTAACAGTAACAACGTGCTTGTCAAGAATATATTCGCATTTAGGATCAATGCCCACATATGAATATCTGCCCCACTGGTCTTTATTATCTACAGATTCAAGAATGAAACAATCATCATACGCCTCGTGCAGACAGTTAAAAAGTTGTATTGGCGTACATGAATCCATGAGAAGCTCATAGAATACAGGCACAGTCTTGTAGTTTTCAAAAAGTTCCTTTACTTGTTCAATAGCAGGGTACAGCATAAATATTCCTCCTAAATGCTTTTTTGTCGTAAAATTGACAATAAAAAAAGTCCTGTCATCACACATAACATCTAGTTATGGGACGATAGAACCGTGGTGCCACCCAATTTCCCGATAATAAATTATCGGCTCACAGATACGCATTCTGACTGGCAGAAATCAATATCCTGTCCTTTAACGCAGGAATCACGGCGAGTGATACTCGTAAAAACTTTCACACCGCTCCTCACAAATCCATTCATCTGAAGAAAATGTATCAGCTCACACCTACCGCTGACTCTCTGTGACCTTTTGCATCAAACTACTTACTTTTGCTCATAGGATTTATCGTATTAACTTTAGTCTTATTATATTCCTCTGTTTCTAAAATGTCAATATCAGAAAATGTAAATAATATTGCTATTTTGTAAATATTCTTTTGCAATTTGGATTTATACCAAAATAAATAATTTTAAATTTTCAATATTCCTTGCATTTATAAATAATGTAGTGTATAATAAAGTAATAGTTAAGGTAATTGAGAAAGGAAAATATATGAAAGTACAAACTAATAAGAAATACACCACAATTGCATTTTATGCAGTTATCGTTATTGCTATAAATGTGCTTTTGGTAGTGGCTGTATTTAAATTTAATACGATCTTAAAGCTTATTTCCACACTTGTTTCTGCACTTACGCCTGTTATAGTTGGTCTTGTGATCGCATTTCTTATAAATCCTATAATGGTGAATTTTGAAAAGCTGTTCAGAAATAAAGTGGTAAAAAATCCGGCTAAGAAAAAGCTTACCAGAGCCTGCTCAGTAACTGTAGCGTCACTTGTTTTTCTGGGGATAGTTGTTGGACTTACTTATGTTGTTGTTCCAGAACTTATAAATTCCATAATTGATATTTTTAACAATGCATCTAACATCGTTGTTAAAGTGCAGGGTTGGATAAATAAGCTGTTTAAAAACTATCCTGATATCGAAACAATGGCTACGGAGAAGCTCAAAGCTTTTTCAACTGATTTGGGAACCGTTATCGAGAAGATACAGCCGATGTTTGAAAATATTCTTTCGGGTGCATGGGGCGTTATCAATGTTCTTAAAAACTTTGTATTTGGATTTATCGTTTCTATCTATATGCTTTGCAGCAAGGAAAAGCTTCTTGCTCAGGCTAAGAAGATAATCATTGCAAACACAAAAAAGTCTACATGTGAGAAAATTATGAGAGTTTGCACTGAAACAAATAAAGTTTTTGCAGGTTTTTTGAGCGGAAAGATCATTGACTCGGCAATAATCGGAGTTCTTTGCTTTATAGGTCTGACTATCATGAATATGCCTTACAACATCATGATAAGTGTTCTAGTGGGTGTAACTAATATTATCCCATTTTTTGGACCAATAATCGGTGCGATACCATCAACTGCACTTATGCTTTTTATTGATCCTAAAAAAGCCATTATACTTCTCATTTTCATAGTTATTCTACAGCAGTTTGACGGCAATATCCTTGGTCCTAAGATACTTGGTGATTCTACTGGACTTCCGGGTTTTTGGGTGCTGGTATCACTGTTCTTCTTTGGAAATTTGTTCGGGTTCATAGGTATGGTCATTGCAGTTCCGACTTTTGCATTGCTTTATACTTTTACACGAGAGAGCGTTGTTCAGCGGTTAAGAAAGAAGAAGCTCCCTGTAGATACCGACTATTATATGGAGGATGTTGAGCATTTGTATAAGAAAAATGAAAAGCGTATTCCGCTTACGCCTGAACAGCTTGACGCCATGGTCATTCCAAGTGCTGATGAGGTAAATGAGGTCAACAGAGAGGATGATCCAGAAATAGTTGACGATCACAACGAAAATAAAGATCAGTAAACGCAAAAGAGCGGCCTGTTCACAATTCATAGTGAGCAGACCGCTTATTTTATTTCATGTATTTTTTCTGTATTTTTGCAATATGTATCACAGAGTATATTACTATAAGTGCAATAAGTATTGTTAATGTGACCTTGAAAACAGACGATTCAAAGTATGACTTAGCTATTTTAACCTTCGCTTTGACTTGAGAACGTTCTACTTTAGTTGTGGAAACGAGATCTATAGTTGCAAGCACCTCACCTTTGTAGACAAGTTCCATTTTACCAAGCACATCGCCAACTTCAACAGGTGCAACAACGTTGTCATAAACGGTTATTTTCTTTTCCACATCATTTACTGATATATCTACAGGCCACAGCCTTGTAAAACCATTTGCAGGTTTAAGATTTGCATAATCTATGCCGTCACCGTAGCTTACCTTTACATCACGGACTTCGCTGTTTTTGTCCACAAAATCCGTTGCTACAAGACTTGAAAATGCCCATTTGTAAAGGCTGATGTGATCAAGGAGGTTGTAGTAAACATTATCTCCACCATATATGGAATCAGGATCTTCCTCGCCCTTCTTCACATCTTCTTCAAGCTTATCCATTGGTGCACCCATTGTCACAATAAGATATGTGGTGCCTTCATATTCCGCATATGAAGCTAAACATCTCCCAGCGGAGTCAAGGGTGCCTGTCTTTATACCTTTAGCATAGGAGTAGTAATAATCGGTCATTGAGTCAAGCATAAGGTTTGTATTATAAATATCTGTACCATCTGAGTGATAAGAGGTGGATGCCATATGATAGCTTGGCAGACAGACAATATCACGAAATACCTGATATTTGCTTATGGCATATTCACAAAGAGTTGCCATATCCTTGCAGGACGAATAATTCTGTTGCGCCCACAGACCATGTGCATTTGAAAAGTGTGTATTTTCCATGCCGAGTTTTTCAGCTTTTTCATTCATAAGGTCTGTAAATTCTGTTATGGAATCGGAAACATTCAAAGCGATTATATTCGCTGCTTCACATGAGGATGGGATAAGCAGTGCCGCCAGGAGATCATAACAGCTTACTTCTTCGCCTGGTTGTATATCAGCTGTTGAAGCACCAGTATCATATAGTTCATCAAATGCTTCCGAGCCTGCTGAATAGTATGTATCTTTCAGCTTTTGTTCATCACCTTTGAATTTGTCCAGAAGCACCACAGCAGTCATTATCTTTGTTAGGGAAGCAGGCACACGCTCGTCCTCACCGTTTATGTCAACGATAGCTTCACCGCTGTCAAGATTGACCATATAGACCGCTTCAGAGTAAAGCTCCAACGGTATCGCTTTTCCGTCATCGTCATAGCCTGATGTAGGTGTAAAATTGAATGCGTCTGCACACATCGCAGGCACAAGCAGCATTATTGCCAGCGTCATGGATAATATCCTGCTGATTTTTCGTTTTAGTTTCATTGACAGCTTCCTTTCGCACTGTATGTAAAGAGCCTTGCTCATTCAGTTTTCTCATAAAGTATATTAGCACCCTGTTTGCCCACACGTTTCACTCTTTCAAGATATGTGAGTATATTAAGCGTTACCTGTGCATATTCACGAGATATCTTTGCATTAAGTGCAAAGTCTTTAGAAGTGAACTTTTTTGGCAGGTCCTCCGGGAGGAACATATCAAAGTCGGCAGGGCAGTCAAGGTGTATTTCGTCAATAAGTCCCTTTGGTATCCTGTCATGGCGTGAAGATCCACGCTTTTTGTTCTTTGACCAGCCGTTAAGCAATCTTATCTCCTCGGTTTCAAGCATACAAAGGCACAAATGAAATCGAGGGTTATCAAGGGTGTATTTTATTTTGTACAGTTCGGGCATGACTTCATAGATAGTGTATTTTCTCGGCGATTTGTGCTTTTCTGAAAGCTCTCCAGTTTCTGTATCTATCCAACGGACATATTTGACCGCAGGGATAGGGTAGACCACTGTCACGTCACAGTAGTCAAGAAAGGCTTCAAGTTTTTTCAGCAGTTTGTTGAACTGTCTTGTTTGTATCTCGATAACACCGTTCTCTCCTACGATATCAGCCACATATCCGCCAATGCGTATCTCCTGATTTTCGCCATATGGCTCAAAATAGTTTTTCAAAACAGCATGAAGCGTTTTCTCGCCTAGAGTTCCGATGCCGTTGCGTTCACGGCTTTTGCCTATGATTTTATCACAAGCATCTTGAAATTTCAGCCTGTCCGTAAGATCACCTCAGTTTTTATTATATCAGATATTCACTCTCACGTCAATCACAAAAACGCATAAAAAGAGCCTGAGATCTGCTCAGGCTCTTTAATCATACCATGATCCATCAGGTTATGCTGTCCGCAGTTATCTTGTCCCACTGGTCGCAATACTTGACTTCCATTTTGTCCATTCTTTCGTTGTAAAGCTTTGAGATAGCAGGTGTATCATATGAATAGATCATATCGTCTATGTTCTGTTCTACATAATCCATATCAACCGGCAAACGCTTGATTATGAAATATCCATATGTGTCGTTCTCTGTAAGTTCAGTGGAAATGCCGTTTTCTTTTAGTTTGAAAGCGTCTTTTACAAGCTCCTCAGGATATCCAGTCGTATCTTTATTGAAATAATATCCTGTTGAAGGATCTTCAAGACCGAGATCCCAGCCGTACTCTTCAATAAGCTTATCAAAGTCTTCTCCGTCCTGAGCCTTTTTCAGAACTTCTTCTGCAAGCTTCTTAGCATTTTCCTTAGCTTTCTTTACACCGTCATCATCAAGCTTCGCATAAGCTGACTGCTTTGCGCTCGCTTTGTCTGAAAGTGACATACTGTCATAACTGTCAGCGGTACTGTCATCAAGATCTACCTGTGCATAGAAAGGGATCATAACGTGAATCTCACGGCAATACTCGTTTGTATCCTTGACTATTTTTCTAAAGTCTTCTTTTTTTGTTGCATATTTGCCGTCATTCTTAAAAAGAGTATCGTTTACTTTAGTATAGATAGTAGCTGTTTCAAGCATTTTTCTGTAAAGATCCTCTGTGAGGTAAGCTGACTTAAGGTCATTAAGATAAGCTTCATCAGAATCATATTTCGCTTTTGCATTAGCTATCTGCCCATCAATTGTCTTGTTGTCATCGTCTGTAAGCTTAATTCCGTTTTCTTCTGCAAGCTCAGGTGCAACAAGTTCCTGCTTAAGTGCAGTGATAACGTCCTCCATAAGAAGCTCAAAACCACCGTCAGTTGACTTGATAGTGTCAAGGGTAGCTCCGTAAGTGGAAGTGTACTTGCTTATAGTATAATAATAGTAGTATCTGAAAGTATCAAAATCTATATCCTTGCCGTCAATGGTGCAAACGATAAAGTTTTTAGTATCAATGGTCTTGCCGTCAATTGTAAGTGATGGCTCAGGTGTCTGCTTTTCAGTTGTGCTGTCAACAGCTGAAACAGAAGAATCCACTGTGGAAGATACGGTTGATGAGCTGTCATTATTTTTGCTGCATGAAGTAAAGCTGCAAATAGCTATTGTGAGAGCTGCTGTAACAGCGGCTAATTTCTTTATCATAATAATTGTCCTTTCCTTTGAGAGAAAATCCTCTGCATAACATAAATTTAATTATATCTTATTATTGTGATGATACTGTGTGATAATTCTTAAACTTTCTGTGAATGAAATATATATTATCCAGCGTGATATAGTTGACAATCTAAGCCTGGGAGAGTATAATATAAATGACTTTAATACGAAAAGAGGTATCCCATATGGATTTTGGCAAATATATTGCTCACAGAGGTCTTCACTCAGAATTTGTTCCTGAAAATTCTCTTACCGCATTCAGGCTTGCGGTTGAAAAATGTCTTTCTATCGAGCTTGATGTACGTCTAACAAAGGATTGCCGCATTGTGGTTTTCCATGACAATGACCTTATGAGAATGTGCGGCGTTGAGGGCAAGGTGTTTGATTACACATATGAACAGCTTTCTGCCTTTAAACTTAAAAACAGTGATGAAAAGATACCACTGCTGTCAGAGGTGCTGAAAACTGTTGACGGTAAAGTGCCACTTCTTATTGAGCTTAAAGGCGGTGCGCCATTTGGAGAGCTTGAAAGCCGAGTTGACCATATGATGAAGAAATATAAAGGCGAATTTGCAGTACAGAGCTTTAACCCGTTCTCAGTGATGTGGTTTAGGTTTCATTCACCAAAAGTCACAAGGGGTCAGCTTATCTCAAAATACAGAAAGAATATAGACCTTGAATATATCGAAAGGTTCATTTGTGCTCAGCCATTTATCTGGAGAATTATTTCAAAGCCTCAGTTCATTGCTGCCGACCTCAGATCTATAAGCCTTGAAACTGCATTTCAGGCCGTTGATATAGATGCAGACTTGCTCACATGGACGGGAAGAGGCAAAGATCTTATAGAAACTGCTTCACAGTTTTCAAAGACAGTTATAGCAGAGCAGTTTCCTGATGATTTTGATTTTTCTGACAATTGGGAGGAAAGCTGTGAATAAGATGCAAGACCTTCCATTGTGCGACCTTAACGAAGTCAAACGTACTGCAAAACGCACTGACAGCGATATTTCAGGCTGTAAATTTAGCGGAGAATATCTTGAAAGCGAAGATCTCTCCTGCCTGTCATTTATAAACTGTATGTTTGAAAACTGCACCTTTACAGATTGCGATTTTGAGCGTTCCTCATTCGTTGATGTGACGTTCATATCCTGCGATCTGTCAAATTCATCACTGGACTCATCCTACCTCAGCAGGTGTGAGTTCCGCTCCTGCAAGCTCGTTGGCGCAGAGTTCAAGGATTGCTCCATTCAAGGTGTAGCCTTTGAATCCTCAAACTGCGGATATGCCATATTTGATAAATGCAAGCTGTCTGAAACCCAGGTGAAAAACAGTGATATGTCCTCGGCTGAGCTTGTTTCCTGCAATCTCAAAGCATTCAAGACCAGCGGCAGCAAATACCTTGGCACATCATTTTTCAGAACGGCTCTCGGCGGCGTTGATTTTTCTACCTGTCTTGTAAGTGGACTGCGCGTTTCTGATACATTCAGAGAACTCCGAAACGCTGTTTTTTCAGCCGATCAAGCTGTGGAGCTTTCAATGCTTCTTGGAATAAGAATAAAATAATTTTAGCCGCTATGACATTAAACGTCACAGCGGCTTTTTATCACTTTTTATCCTGTTCTATCAGTATTTTCACAGCGTTCACCGCACAGTGGATACCTCTTGTGGTGTCGTCGCTCACATTGTCTTCAAGGTCTGCCTTTGAACGCTCCACGTTCCATATAGCTGTTATAACAGCTCCACAGCGGACGTGTCTTGCGATACCTACTGAGAAAACTGCGGCACATTCCATTTCGGAAGTCATACAGCCACACCTTAAATATGCGTCCCAGCGGTAATTTATATCGCCGCTCACAGGCATTGAGTCAGGCTCTACTTCTCCATAAAAGCTGTCCTTGCTGTGGACAACGCCCACATGATAACGCTTTCCAAGCTTATCTTCTGACAGTTCAGCCGCAGCTTTTGCAAGGGCAGTTGTTACAGTGAAATCTGCAACAGCAGGGTAGCCCTCGGGGAGATATTCTTTTGACGTACCTTCGCCACGGACAGCCGCCGAAGCTATAACAAGGTCGCCGCCGCTAACGGAAAGATCCATTCCTCCGCTTGTACCGATACGAATAAATGTGTCTGCGCCGCACTTTACCAGTTCTTCCACTGCAATTGCCGCAGATGGTCCTCCGATACCGGTCGAGCACACAGTTACCTTTTCACCGTCAAGATAGCCTGTATAAACATTGTATTCTCTGTTTTGAGCCACCTGCTTTGCGTCATCAAGAAGTGCCGCTATTTTCGGCACTCTTCCAGGGTCACCCGGCATAATAACATATCTGCCCACTTCATCAGGGATAGTTCTGATGTGAAATTGTCTTTCACCGTCCATAATGCTTGCCATAAAAATTCCTCCTCTCAGAATTATTCGTCGTATGGATAATTATTTTCTTCGTATAATTCATTTTCTGCAAAATTTTTTCCGGATTTCTGCTTTTTCTTTATATGTATAAGCACTATGATAAGCACTATTGCTATAATCGCAAACAGCCCGCCTAATCCACAGAAAACAACTGTTAATATGGTATTGGTTGTATCATTTGGTGCATAAAACGTTTCAGGGTCGTCAGGGTCACAGAATATCTGGATCGTTTGTCCTCTTCTGTATCTGATGTTACTGGAATATGTATTGCTGTGAGTGGTGTAGAGCTGTCCGTCAACGTTATATGAATACACTGGTGTGTAAACTGTGCTATATGATACGTGTCCGTCATCGTTCTCATGTCGTTCATCTTTGCTGAGAATGTCTGATATTATAGCATTGACTTCAAGAGTACATCTGTTTTTGAGTTGAGTTTGGTGTATTGCAAAACCTATTCCAACTGCAAGAAATGTCACGCCAACCAACATGAAAACTAACGCTATTATTTTCATTGCTGATTTGCTGTAATGCACATAAGATCTTTTGTAATAACGCATATTTTTCCCCCATTTAAGCATAAAAGCCAACACCTTAATATGGTGTCGGCCTTTGTTTTATCTTACTTTTCCATTTTCATTGAAATGTCAAATGCCTTGACTGAGTGTGTGATAGCACCGATAGAAATGATATCAACGCCCGTTTCAGCTATTGCACGGATTGTTTCAGAGGTCACGTTTCCTGAAGCTTCTAAAAGTGCTTTGCCATTTGTCATTTCAACAGCCTTTGCCATATCTTCATTTGTCATATTGTCAAGCATGATTATCTCAACGCCAAGTGTAAGAGCTTCTTTGAGTTCTTCAAGGTTTCCGACTTCAACTTCTATCTTGACAGTATGCCCCATTTTTTCTCTGAGAGCGTTTACTGCGCCTGTCATGCTGCCATATGCGTCAAGGTGAGTGTCTTTTAGCATTGCGCAATCTGAAAGATTGTATCTGTGGTTTTTTCCACCGCCTACTGTAACTGCATATTTCTGCAAAACTCTAAGACCTGGGAGCGTTTTTCTTGTATCCGCAACAGACGCCTTTGTACCCTTTACAAGCTCAACGCATCTGTTTGTTGCAGTTGCAACGCCTGACATATGCTGAACGATATTCAGTGCCGTTCTTTCGCCTTTGAGCAAGGCTCTTGTTGAGCCTGTTATTTTTGCGATAATGTCGCCTTTCTTGACCTTTTCACCGTCATGGATAAATATCTCACATTTAACATTGCTGTCAAGAAGCTGAAAAACTCTCATTGCAACATCAATTCCACAAAGAACGCCTTCGTCCTTTGAAACATACTTTGCTGTTGAAACTGAATTTTCGTCAACAAGATAATCCGTTGTAACGTCTATATAGTTGATATCCTCCAGCAGAGCTGTTTTAATGATATCGTCGATCTGAAACTGCATTAATCTCATTTGTTTTCCTCCATTTTTTTTTTTGATTTGAGCTTTTCGATAGCGTCCTTTAATACGATATAAGCGACAGTTGTAAGAGATCTTGCTTCAACATAATCTCTGTCTATTTTGAAATTACCGTCACAAAGGAAATTTTTTAGCTTTGTGACTTCTTCAAGATCAGGCGGCAAAGCCTCCTTATCAGGGATAACGAAATATGCACGCTGCATTATATCTCTTATCTCTGTTCTTATGCCCTGAGGAATGTGCGGGGCTTCATTGTCTATCTTGAAATCGTATGTTTCAAGGTCACCACTGTCAGATTTTATCTTCTCATTGATGTCAGCCGCAGCACGTCTTGAAAATACCAAAGCTTCAAGTAGGGAATTGCTTGCAAGTCTGTTATTGCCATGAACACCTGTATGTGAACATTCGCCGCAGGCATAAAGCCTGTCAATGTTAGTTCTTGCATATGTATCAACATTTATTCCGCCCATAAGGTAATGATGACAAGGGAAAATAGGTATCATATCCTTAGTCATGTCATAACCTGCTTCGAGAAGCTTTTCATTTATCATAGGAAATCTGTTTCTGACAAACTCAGGGTCTTTGTGAGTGATATCAAGATAGAATTTGTCAGAGCCTGTTTTCTTGGCTTCAGCCATGATCGCATGAGAAACAACATCTCTAGGTGCAAGCTCCAGACGATCATCATAGTTTTGCATAAATCTTTCGCCGTTGCAGTTTTTCAGATAAGCTCCCTCGCCTCTGACAGATTCAGAGATAAGGAAAGTTTCACGAGTGTGCTTGTTGTTAAAGCCTGTTGGGTGGAACTGGATATAGCTGAGGTTTTTTATCTCTGCTCCAAGCTCATGAGCAATAGTTATGCCGTCGCCTGTTGCGATAGCGGAGTTTGTAGTGTATTCGTAAACTCTGCCAATTCCACCGGTTGCAAAAATGGCGTATCTGCAATTATATGTCGTATATTCGTTGTCATTAGTCAGCACAAGAATGGAGAAACCTGTTTCGGTTTTCTTTGCGTTGCACATAACGGCATTTTCGAGTATCTCAACATTATCTAGCTGTTGAACATTTCTTAGTAGAGTTGTTTCGATCTCCAGACCTGTGGTATCGGCATGATGAAAAATCCTGTTCATACCGTGTCCACCTTCGAGAGTGCGGTGATAAGATCCATCAGGACACTTATCAAAGTCAGCGCCAAGCTCTATGAGTTTTCCGATGTCAATATAGGCTTCGTCAACAAGGACCTGAGTGGACTCAGGATCATTTTCAAATCCGCCTGCTACAAATGTATCATGTTTGTGATATTCAGGCGAGTCCTTTGGATTGTCATAAACGCCTGCAATTCCACCCTGTGCAAGGGAAGAGTTACACAAGGTCAGCTCTCTTTTGGAAAGCACAAGTACATTTAAATCACGGGAAAGGTTAAGTGCTGCATATAGACCTGCCGCACCGCAGCCAGCGATAATAACGTCATAATTTTTGTTGTTCATATTTGTAACCTCTTTGTATGGCGGAGTGTCGCCAAGTGTTATGTAAAAATCACACCAGATATTGCTCTGAAATAATTTATACTTATTTCATTATACCATATATTTTTCCCTTTTTCAACTGTTATTTGCATATATAATACACATACCTTAAATTATTTTAAGTGCAACTTAACAAAAAAATGACTGCCTGCTCCCAAAAGGGAACAAGCAGTCGGAGGTTTATTATAGATCAACTAATAATCAAATATTAGTCACTCTGCAAATTGCTTTGTCAGCAAATATTATTTGCCGTAGTAAGCCTTGAGGTACATTTCCTTAAGCTCGCTCATCAGTGGGTATCTTGGGTTAGCACCTGTGCACTGGTCATCAAATGCGTCCTCAACCATGTTGTCAAGAGTCTCAAGGAAGTGCTTCTCGTCTACGCCGTAATCAGCGATAGTCTTCTTGATACCAACTCTTTCCTTGAGTGCCTCGATAGCGTCAATGAACTTGTTGAGTGTATCCTCATCGTTCTTACCAACAATACCAAGTGAATGTGCACACTCGCAGTATCTCTCAAGAGTATGTGGATACTGATACTGTGAGAAAGTACCCATCTTTCTAGGTGTTGGATCAGCGTTGTATCTCATTACCATTGTGATAAGGAGAGCGTTAGCAACGCCGTGTGGCAGGTGATGATAAGCACCGAGCTTATGAGCCATTGAGTGGCAAACACCGAGGAATGCGTTAGCGAATGCCATACCAGCCATTGTAGATGCTGTAGCCATTTCCTCACGAGCCTTAACGTCTGTCTGACCGTTGTCATATGCATCTGGCAGATACTTAAAGATAAGTTTCATAGCTCTCAGTGCAAGACCGTCAGTGTAATCTGTAGCCATTACTGATGCATAAGCCTCAAGAGCGTGTGTCAGAGCGTCGATACCTGAAGCAGAAGTCAGACCTCTTGGAGCAGACATCATCATATCTGTATCAACGATAGCCATGTTAGGCATGAGCTGGTAGTCAGCCAGAGGATACTTAGTACCTGTCTTTTCGTCAGTGATAACTGCGAAAGGTGTTACCTCAGAACCTGTACCAGAAGATGTTGGGATAGCAATGAAGTATGCCTTCTCACCCATCTTAGGGAATGTGTAAACTCTCTTACGGATATCGATATATCTCATAGCCATATCGAAGAAGTCAGCGTCTGGATGCTCGTAAAGAACCCACATGATCTTACCAGCGTCCATTGCAGAACCACCGCCGATAGCGATAATTGTGTCAGGCTCGAAAGCTCTCAACTGTGCAACACCCTCAAGTGCGCAAGCAAGTGTTGGGTCTGGAGCAACATCGAAGAATGTTTCGTGGAGAATACCCATTTCATCGAGTTTATCTGTGATAGCCTTTGTATAACCATTCTTATAAAGGAACTGGTCTGTTACGATGAATGCCTTTTTCTTGCCCATAACAGTCTTCAACTCGTCAAGAGCAACAGGGAGACAACCCTTCTTGAAGTATACCTTTTCAGGTGCTCTGAACCAAAGCATATTCTCTCTCCTCTCAACGACTGTCTTAATGTTCAGCAGGTGCTTAACGCCAACGTTCTCAGAAACTGAGTTGCCGCCCCATGAACCGCAGCCGAGTGTGAGGGAAGGAGCAAAGTCAAAGTTGTAGAGGTCACCGATACCGCCGAGTGAAGAAGGTGTGTTTACGATAAGACGGCAAGTCTTCATTCTTGCAGCGAACTTATTGAGCTTTTCTCTCTCGTTTATGTTATCTACCCAAAGTACTGAAGTATGACCAAGACCACCGTTGTTTACGAGAAGTGCCTCTGCGATGTCAAGAGCGTCGTCAAAGTTCTTTGACTTGTACATACCAAGGATAGTTGTGAGCTTTTCGTGACCGAAAGCCTCTTCTGGAGCTGTGCTTGTAGCCTCGCCGATGAGTACCTTTGTATCCTCTGGAACTTCAAAGCCAGCCATCTTAGCGATAGTTACAGGACGCTGACCAACGATCTTAGCATTAAGAGCACCGTTGATAAGCATTGTCTTTCTAATCTTATCGGCCTCTTCATCATTAAGGAAGTAGCAACCTCTCTTGATGAATTCCTTCTTAACATCGTTGTAAACTGTCTTATCAGCGATAACTGTCTGCTCTGTAGCACAGATCATACCGTTATCAAATGTCTTAGAGTGAATGATAGAGTTTACAGCGTTTACGATATCAGCAGAAGAATCGATGATAGCTGATGCGTTACCGGCACCAACACCGAGAGCTGGTGTACCAGATGAGTAAGCAGCCTTTACCATTCCAGGACCGCCTGTAGCGAGGATTGTGTCAGACTCTCTCATGATCATGTTTGTGAGTTCAAGAGAAGGAACATCGATCCAACCGATGATACCCTTTGGAGCACCTGCTGCAACAGCTGCATCATAAACGATCTTAGCAGCAGCGATAGTTGACTTCTTTGCTCTTGGGTGTGGTGAGATTATGATACCATTTCTTGTCTTAAGACAGATAAGTGTCTTGAATATAGCAGTAGAAGTTGGGTTTGTTGTTGGGATAACAGCAGCGATAAGACCGATAGGCTCGTAAATTCTCATTGTGCCGTAAGCCTTATTCTCCTCAAAAACACCACAAGTCTGAACATTCTTGTACTTATTGTAGATGTGCTCAGCAGCATAGTTGTTCTTGATAACCTTGTCTTCCACGATACCCATGCCTGTTTCCTCAACAGCCATCTTTGCAAGTGGGATTCTTGCCTTGTTAGCAGCGATAGCAGCAGCCTTGAAGATCTTGTCTACCTGCTCCTGTGTGTAGGTAGCGAAGATTGCCTGCGCAGCTCTTACTTCAGCGATCTTAGCAGTCAGAGCTTCCTCTGTATCGACGATGCCGACTGTTTTAGCTTCACTCTTTGCCATAAAATAAACCTCCAATAAATTAATTATTGTTTTTTACTCTTGATAACCCCCGCTCGGGTTTTATCTTACTTATATTATATACGATTGTTATTTTTTTGTCAATCTTATAAAGTTACAGCTTTTTTGATATTTTACGTCACTTTATTATGCAATATACATAAATATTGAACATTGTTTTATGATAGATTAACAATTCATGACCGTCAAATTGCACAATAAAAATCAGATTGATAAAATTTTATCATATATGCTGTCTGGAAATAGATTAATAAATATAAGATAAAAACTAAACAAAAATAAAACAGTTGTGAAAATAACGAAAAAATGCTTGACATTTAGAAAATCTGTAGTATAATATAGACATAACAGAGATACATAGAAAGCACAGAGATGTAAAGGTAATTTTACACAATAAGGCTGTTGAAAAATCGATGTATACTCTGAAACTCGACTTAATACCATATTTTAAAATAAAAGGAGATATGACTTATGAAACTTGATAACTTTGTAGCATCCAGCGACATCTATGATGTTTATGAATCTGATGGAATGGCAGTCAGGATCTATAAGAAGCCTGAATACAAGGAAAAGTGTCTGTATGCAGCTCTTACACACGCAAGAGTTGAAACAACACTTGGCAATTCCTTTATAAAGATGCCTGTTCTTCACGAGGTTTCCGTTATCGACGGCAAATGGGCTATTACAATGGACTTTATAAAGGGTAAGACTCTTCAGCAACTTATGGACGAAAATCCAGACAAGAAAGACACATATCTTAACCAGTTTATCGACATTCAGTGCGAGATACACGCTCAGTATATGCCACTTCTTTCAAAGCTGAAAGATAAGATGGCAAGACAGATCAAGACTCTTGGTCAGATCGACGAAATAAAGAAGTATGAGCTTCTCACAAGACTTGATTCAATGCCAAAGCACATCAAGCTTTGCCATGGTAACTTTGAGCCAAAGAACGTTATCATCAATGACGAAGGTACTTATGTTATCAATTGGGGTTCTGCTAGACAAGGTAATGCGTCTGCTGACGTTGCAAGAACATACCTGCTGTTCTGCCTTAACAATCCTGATCTTGCTGAGGCTTATCTTGATAAGTATTGCGTAAAGAGCGGAACATCTAAGCAGTATGTACAGGCTTGGTTACCGATCGTTGCAGCAGCACAGCTCATTAAGGGCAAGCCAGAGGAGAAGGATCTGCTAATGAAGTGGATCGACGTTGTAGATTACGATTAGTCTTTTTGTCAGGTTGTAACAAATTTGTAACCTCTTATTGTGCAAATAGCTAAAAAATGATTTATCCCGATTATGAGTTTCGTCATAATCGGGATATTTTGTTACAATTCTTTATAATCTCTTTACAGAGTAATTTTCATGTGATATAATGTGAAACTGTTGAAATATGACATAATGATTTAGGACTACAGAGGTTATTCGGAGGATCAATATGAAAAAGCTAATGATAGCTGTTGCTATAGTTTGCACTATGTTTGCTTTCCCGGCTTGTGGAAAAAATGCCGATAATAAAACAGAAAATAATGTTAATCTTACAAATAATGACGTAACGACAGCTCAGACAGAGGTTTCTGATGAAGTGCCAGACGAAACTACTTCACTCCCTGACAGAAGCACTCTTGAAAAGATACCAGATGAGGCTGTTGATTCGTTTAATCAGGTCGTAGATGTTTGCAAGGAGATATATCCTTTGGCTGAAAAAACAAAAAGGCTTTATGGCTATACAGGCACTAAGACTGTGAACAAAAAGAATTGTTACATTTTTGTTATATATGATAAAAATGACGATGTGTTGACAAAGGTGGCAACTGTCGCTGCCGAGGTCGCATCAGATAAGCTTTACGTTCTTGATGATGAAACAGGAAGTGCTGAAAAAATCAATACCGAGGATGTTAAAACTCAATCTACAGAGTCATGGGCAGATCAAGTAACTGAGTCATTTGCTGAATACTATCAGAGCAAAGAGGTTAACGACCATCTTGCTACAGTTGTTGAAACAGCCGCGGTTAAAACAGTTCGCTAATACTTTATATAAAAAAATCACACCAGAGAATTCTCTGGTGTGAATTTTTTTATTCGATCTCTTCGCTGTTGTCAGCATCAGTGCTTGTGATGATATTTGTTGCATATGTAAGTGTAAGCAGGCTGTCACCTAAATGGACATTTTCCACAACTATGTTTTCATAGTCGATGCTAAGATCATAATGTGAAAAATTCCAGAATGCTTTCAGACCAAGATTTACAAGCTGGTCTGCAATAGCCTGAGTGTTTGCCTTCGGTATACAAAGCACAGCTACAACAGGGGAGTTTGCTTCGCAAAAGCTTTCTATTTCATTAGTGTGACGAATCGGTATGTTTCCTACCACTTCACCAGTGAGCTTAGGGTTTATATCAAATATGCCTATGAGATTGCAACCCCTTGTTTCAAAGTTAATATGTGTGGCGATAGCTTTACCGAGGTTTCCTGCACCGATAAGTATGGTCTTGAAATGCTTGTCTACTCCGAGTATCTTGCCTATTTCCATTCTAAGCTCGTCAACGTGATAGCCATATCCCTGCTGACCAAATCCGCCAAAGCAGTTAAGATCTTGCCTTATTTGTGAAGCCGTGAGCTTCATTCTCTCAGAAAGCTCCCTTGAAGATATTCTTTCAAGTCCTTCTTTTTGAAGCTCACCTAAAAATCTATAATAACGTGGCAGTCGTTTTATTACTGATGCGGATATCGAACCGTCTTTAGACATATATTTACACTTTCCTTTACTAATAAACATGATTGATAAATAAATAACAATATCACATAATATAATAACACTAATCTTTTCTTTTGTCAAGGACTTGTAAACTACGGCTATTTCAACTTCCGTGTTGATGTTAACAAACATTTCACAATCAACAAGATGTTAATTCTACAGACAATCCCCCTTGAAATTATATATAA
>NZ_QTWZ01000024.1:0-27594 GCF_003461385.1 Ruminococcus sp. AF17-1AC | reverse complement strand
TTGTTCCTTTAATACAAAAAGTGACAGCTGAGCGTCGCTCAGTTGTCACTTTGGATTGTTTATTATATTTTTAAAAAAAATAAACTCACAGAACAGAAGCTCTGTGAGTCATTGGAGGCGCCACCCAGATTTGAACTGGGGATCAAGGTGTTGCAGACCTATGCCTTACCACTTGGCTATAGCGCCATATTGGAGCGGATTACGAGGCTCGAACTCGCTACCTCCACCTTGGCAAGGTGGCGCTCTACCAGATGAGCTAAATCCGCATTTAGTGGTACCTACAATATTATATGCAAGATACCGAAACCTGATACATAAAGAATGTATTGGCGACCGGAATGGGGCTCGAACCCACGACCTCTAGCGTGACAGGCTAGCGTTCTAACCAGCTGAACTACCCGGCCATATGAGCGGACTTTATAAGTCCGCTTGGTGGGAACAACAGGGCTCGAACCTGTGACCCTCTGCTTGTAAGGCAGATGCTCTCCCAGCTGAGCTATGCTCCCGTTAGCTGTCGTTTTGAGTTGTATCTCTCAGCGACGATATTTATTATACACTATTCAAAGCCATTTGTCAAGAGTTTTTTTAAAATTTCTCAAAAAAAGTTTGAGTCCGTAAACGCTTTATTATCGGGCATTTGAATAGTGTACATAAAATATTCATTAAATATTATTCTTTTATTAACCCTAAAATCTCCTCAGGAGTAAAGTGATATTTCTTATCACAGAAGTGACACTCAACGTCAGTACCACCGTCTTTAGAAAGATCTTCAAGTTCTGCCCTGCCCAAAGATATAAGAGCATTCTCTACTCTTTCCCTTGAACAATCGCAACGATAATTAACCTCAAAATCATCAAGAACGTTCGGCTCAAGTCCCTCCAAAGCTTTCATAGCAATATCCTCTGTTGTCATGCCGCTGCTTATAAGCTTTGTTACAGACTCCATTCCGTTTATATTCTTATCTATCTGATCTATAGCTGACTCAGGTGCAAACGGCAAAAGCTGAATAAGAAATCCACCTGCACAATTCACTGTCAGATCTGGATTTACAAGTACGCCAAGAGCGCAGACGCTTGGCACCTGCTCACTGACAGCAAGATAGTTAGTTATGTCCTCTGCTATTTCGCCTGAAACAATAGGCACTTGTCCGCAGTACGGTTCTTTAAGTCCCATGTCCTTGACCACACTAAGCGTACCATTAGAGCCTACAGCCCCTCTGACATCGAGCTTGCCTTTATCGTTAAGCGGCAGTTCCACCACTGGATTTTGTACATACGCCTTAACATTTCCCATGCTGTCAGAAACGCATATAAGTGCACCTGTAGGACCGTCACCGTCCATTTTTACAGTAATAGAATCATCTTTGCCTTTAAGTCCAAATCCCATGAGCGAAGTACCCATAGCAAGTCTGCCAAGTGCCGCCGTGACCACAGCGGAAGTTTTATGTATCTCCTCAATGCGTGAAACAATATCCTTTCCGTCGATAGCGCTGCACACAACGGAAGCGTCTTTACTTATAACTCTAACTATTCTACCCATAAGATCACCCTCTGTTTATTCTCCTGCACACATAAAGAGCTCTCTGCGTTTTATCATTAACTGGAGAGTCCTCAAATCCGTCATACTTTCCTATAAGTTCAAAATCATTTGACTTTACAAGCTCGCTCAAAAACTCGTCCGTATATATCCTCTCTGTGAAATCCTCACTAAAACGACAATAAGAGCCGTCCTCCTGCTCCTCAAAGAAGTCAAGATATATGCTCACGCTGTCATCATCATTAAGCTCATTCTGCCATGCACAGAAAAGCCCATCAAGATCATAGCAGAACGCATTGTCTGCAAGGATCACTCGGTGCTTATACACAGTATTTACATCAAATATGAAAAGTCCACCATCGCAGGTAAATTTTGATACACACTCAAAAGTCTTTCTGACAGCTTCCTCATTTTCAAGGTGATTTATGCTGTCAAGAACACAAACAACAGCATCAACTGCGCCATACAGATCAAGCTCAGTCATATCCTGCATAAGATACTGTATGTTCAGACCGTTTTCATAGCGCTTATCCATGGCTTCTTCCAGCATTTGATCCGACAGATCAACGCCTACCACATCATAATCAAGACGTGCAAGTGCTTCACTGAGCGAACCTGTGCCGCAGGCAAGATCCAAAACTACCTCATGCTCTGAACTGTATCGTTTTATAAGTTCATGACACCGTGCCGCAATTTTTCCGTAATCGACATTCTCTGTAAGCTTATCATAGTAACAAGCAAATCTGCCGTATCCGCTCATTACTTGTCTTCCTTCTTATCCAATCTGTCAAAAACGATATTATATCCGCCTGAGCCGTCATAAGAAAGCGAGCGGTTCACACGGCTTATAGTTGCCGTTGAAGCACCTGTTTCGTTTACTATATCGCTGTAAACATGATCCTTTGTAAGCATTTTTGCAACCTGAAAACGCTGCGAAAGTGCTTTCAGCTCAGGTATAGTGCAAAGATCTTTAAAAAACAACCTGCATTCCTCGACAGTTTCAAGACAAAGCACTGCTTCATAAAGATCGTCTAAATTTTTGATCTCAAGTTTCTCTTTCATGAAAAAAATCTCCTTTACGTTTCATGGTGTAAAGTGTTAAACCATAAATATATTTTAACACAAGTCATGAAAAATGTAAAGGAGAATTATGAATTTTTTATTTACTTACTCTTAATTTTTTCTTCTATTAGGTGTTAGAAAACCGCCGAATGATTTCGGCTCATCAGAAATATCTTCTTTATCATCGTAATATTCCTCTTCTTCGTTCTCTGTATCGCTTTCTAGCTTCTCTGGTGGCGTTATCTCAGCCCCCTCGGATATATCGTCTATTATTGCCCTCAGCTCATCTACACCCTCGCCTGTGACCGCAGAGAATTCCACACAGGTGATGTCCTCAAAGCATGGTATCTCTGTCTTGAAAGCTTCCATACGTGCTTTTCTGGCGTTAGGCTTAAGCTTATCCGCCTTGGTGAACACGATTATAAATGGTATCTCAGCGTCAATAAGATAATTTATCATCATCAAATCGTCTTTGCTCGGCGGATGACGCATATCCACAAGCTGAAAAACAAGTGCAAGCTGTCTGCTGCCGTCGTCAAGATAGCCTCCTATAAGACTGCCCCACTGCCTTTTCTCGGACTTTGATACGCTGGCATAGCCATATCCAGGCAGATCAACGATATAGATATTCTCCACAGAAAAGAAGTTTATTGTAACAGTTTTACCCGGCATAGAGCTTACTCTCGCCAAGTTTTTTCTGTTAAGAAGCTTGTTTATCAGCGACGACTTTCCCACATTCGACCTGCCAGAAAAGGCAAATTCAAGTCTGTCAGACTTGGGTATCTGCGAGAATTTTCCAAAGGATGTATAAAATTCTGCTTTGTTATAATTCATAGGCGCCCTTTCTATACCGTTAATTTTTTTCGCTCCGGCTCGTTCTTGCTTAGGAGTTCAAGCGGAACATTATTTTTGCTGTTTGGAACAAGTGCAACGTCAAGCACATCCTGAATAGTCTTTGCGAACACGAACTCGCAACAAAGCTTTACTGTATCGTCAACGTCATCAAGATCGCCCTTATTAGCAAAAGGCACAATAATAGTCTTTACCCCCGCCTTGTATGCAGCCATAGTCTTTTCACGGAGACCGCCTATAGGCAGTACTTTGCCGCTAAGAGTTATCTCGCCTGTCATAGCAACGTCACTGCGCACTTTTATATTACCCAATGCAGAGATGATACCCGTTATCATGGTAACACCTGCAGATGGACCGTCCTTAGGCACAGCACCCTCGGGAGCGTGTATATGCAAATCTTTTTTCTCGTAAAAGTCTTTATCGATGCCATATTTGTCAGCAACGCTTCTGCAATAGCTTACGGCAATCTTTGCAGACTCCTTCATAACGTCGCCAAGTGAGCCTGTAAGCTCTATTCTGCCCTTTCCGTCAAGCACAAGGACTTCCAAAGGCATGACAACTCCGCCCACTGACGTCCATGCCAGACCATTTACAGTGCCAACAGCATCTTTATCTGATACAACATCAGGGAGATATTTCTCATGGCCAAGATATTTTTCAAGATTATCCGCCTTGAAAGTAACTTTCTTAACTCCGTCTTCAACTATCTCCTTAGCAGCCTTTCGGCAAAGCGAGCCTATCTGTCTTTCAAGATTTCTCACGCCAGCCTCTCTTGTGTAGCTGTCTATAAGCTTATAGATAGCATCATTGCAGATGCGTATCTGAGATGCTTTAAGACCGTTCTTACCTTCCTGCTTTTTAATAAGATGTTCCTTTGCAATATGGAACTTCTCCTCCCTAGTGTAGCTAGACAACTCTATGACCTCCATACGGTCGAGAAGAGGTGCTTGAACGGTATCGAGAGTATTTGCAGTTGTAATAAACAGCACATCACTTAGATCAAACGGCACTTCAATATAGTGATCTCTGAAAGCATTGTTCTGCTCGCTGTCAAGAACCTCAAGCATAGCAGACGATGGATCGCCTCTGAAATCATTGCTCATCTTGTCTATCTCATCAAGAAGAACAACAGGATTTTTACTTCCTGCAAGCTTCATGGCATTCATTATTCTTCCTGGCATTGCACCAACATATGTCTTTCTGTGACCTCTGATATCACTTTCGTCCTTAACACCGCCCAATGAGACCCTTACAAAGTTTCGATTAAGTGCTCTGGCGACAGACTTTGCCACTGAAGTTTTACCAACGCCTGGAGGACCAACAAGACATAGGATCTGCCCCTTGACATCAGGAGTAAGCGCTCTTACAGCAAGATTTTCAAGTATTCTATCCTTGACCTTTGCCATGCCATAGTGATCCTTGTCAAGTATCTGCTTTGCCTTTTTAACGTCTGTCCTATCCTTTGTGACAGCATTCCACGGCAATGCAAGCACTGTGTCGAGATAATTTCTCAGCACAACACCCTCCTGTGACATCATACCCATCTTGGAAAGCTTCCTGACCTCGCCCATAAGCTTATCACGAACTTCTTCGGACAATATAAGTGAATCTATCCTATGTGTGTAATCATCGATCTCATTTACATCTGAGCCGTCTTCATTTTCACCCAACTCATTCTGTAACGCCTTGATCTGCTCACGAATATAGTATTCGCGCTGACTTTCTTCTATCTGAGAATGGACCTGACTATGTATCCTTCTTTCAAGAGATAAAACATTGGTCTCTCGTGAAAGCATAGTGATCATAAGAATTAGCTTATCTAAAACAGATGGGGCTTCAAGAAGCGACTGTCTGTCAGTAAAAGCTAACGGAATATTAAATGCCAAACTTTCAAAAAGTTGAACAGGCGTTTTAGAACCGAGTATCTGGGCATAAAGCTCTTCAGGCATTTTAGGAACCACCTTAACATACTCTTCAAACTCATCTAAGACCGAACGAAAAACAGCAAGTTGTTCGTCATCGTCAAGCCTATCCTTTGAATAATTTGGTACAAGTCTTACATCAGCTTCATAGCAATCATCATACTGATAAAACTCAGCAAGTCTCGCTTTACGCAGACCTTCTACATAGCATCTGTATATTCCATCAGGTGCTTTAACGATCTGTCTTACCTTTGCTACAGTACCCACCTTGAACATATCCTTTTTTTCAGGCATTTCAAGATAAACGTCTTTTTGCGCACAAAGAAAAACAAATCGATCGCCGTCCATGGCATTTTTCATGCTCTTTATAGTTCTTGGTCTGCCAACATCAAAATGCATAGACATTCCAGGAAAAACTACCAGATCTCTCGTTGGAACACACGGCATAATATTATTTATTTTAACATCAGTTTTATCTTTCATAGTTGCTCCATTTCCTTACAGCTCTACAAATACTGTAATGCTTTGTTATACAGCTTTAGTATATAATATCACATTTATGATACATTTGCAAGCCCCACTCAGAAACTTCCCCTTAACAAAAAGAGGCACCTATAAAGGTACCTCAAAATAGAAAACACTATTAGTCAGCTACATATGGAAGAAGTGCCACATGACGTGCTCTCTTGATAGCTGTTGTAAGTTCTCTCTGATGATAAGCACAAGTGCCAGTTACACGTCTAGGGAGGATCTTAGCTCTCTCTGTCATGCACTTTCTAAGCTTTGCGATATCCTTATAGTCGATCTTTTCAGCTCTGTCTGCACAGAACATACAAACCTTCTTACGACCTCTCTTCATAGGTCTGCTTGTATTTCTTTCCTTTTCCATGGTAAATTTCCCTCCTTAGAGAAATATTTTTTCAAAACTCCTCTGCTTAGAACGGTACTCCGTCATCGGTCAATACTTCTTCAAAATCATCAAGGTCACCAATGGACAAAGCGTCATTTGATGGAGCATTGTTATAGTTATTCTGATTAGAATTGTTTGCAGGCTGTGAATATCCACCATTGTTCTGCTGGTAATTATTCTGCTGATAACCACCATTTCCGTAGTTATTGGAATAGTTACCTGCTCCCTGCTGTTTTGGTTCACCTGTGAAAGACACACTGTCAACATTGACCTCAGTTGTATAATGCTTTACACCATTCTTGTCATCATAAGAACCTGTTCTTATCTGACCTTCAAGAGCGATCATTCTGCCCTTTGAAAAGTATCTGTTGATAAATTCAGCTCTCTGCCCCCAAGCAGTGCAAGTAATAAAATCAGTCTGCCTTTCAGCACCCTGACGAACTGGTCTGTCAACTGCAACATTGAATCTCAAAACTGCATTTCCACTAGGAGTCTGTCTTACTTCAAGATCCTGAGTGATCCTACCCATTAAAATAACTCTGTTAAGCATAACTTTTCCCTCTTTCGCAGTTTTACTTGACCGTTACTAAGAAACGGATCACGCCGTCTGTGATACCAAGAATTCTCTCAAGCTCAGCTGGAAACTCAGGCGTAGATGTGAATGACCACAGTACATAAGTACCTTCTGTTTCATAATTGATAGCATAAGCCAGCTTACGCTTGCCCCAATTACTAAGTGTAACGTCGCTTGCGTTAGCCTCGATCAAGTCATTGAACTTAGCTGTGAGTGTGTTTACAGCCTCCTCGTCAAGCTTAGAGCTGAAAATTACCATAGCCTCATAAGACTCATTAATTTTTGCCATTGCATTTGCACCTCCTTTTGGATTTCGCCTGTGCCGCAATTTGCACAAGCAAGGATAACTCAATTATTATAACACAATACCGATTATCTGTCAAGGCTCATTTGCACTTTTTTATGAACTTTTTGTAAAATCATGCAAATATCTTTGTAACACCAAAAATGCCAAACACAACTATCGCAGAATAAACGGCAAAGCCAAGAATAACAGCACCCCATGACGTACCGCCCTTTGCTACTATCTTTTCGGCTATCTCCTGCTCAGTGCCGTCCTCCGACCTTATCTCACGGATCTTTTTTTGTGCAAACTTATAATACATATAATTGCCGAAAAAGCCTGCCACAAACTGAAGTGCCATTGAAACATACCATGTCGCAGCGGAAATGCCCTGAAAAACCCTTCCAGTCACATCGATGCCGATATCAAGCGAGAAACCCATTGTTCCTGCACTAAGATATTCTATCGCAGTAGGGATATTGAGCAGTGCCGTAGCCACAAGCATGATGATACCCACAAGATTCATTTTTCTAAACAGAAAATACAGGTGTGGAAAAAGGAAAGCCGCAAAGTTTATGGAAATCTTTCCACCAAATTTACCAAAACGTATAAAGTTAGACAAAAATATGAGCGGATTTGTCTTTACAAATTTCGCATAGTCATCTAGTTTAATGCCTTCAAGATCTGAGTCCTTATCAAATACAACCTGTCTGCCAAACGGACCGTAAGGCTGTCCGTCAGGGCCGGTCTGCTGAGCGTTATTTTGCGTGTCCATGTCGTTGAATGGACGTTCCTCAGTATCATTTTTCGTAAGCGGTGTTCCGCACTTTTCACAAAATAGCTTGTCAGGCGGATTTTCAAAACCGCAGCGTATACAGCGTATATTCTCACTTTCTACACTCTCCTGAGTTTGCTCCCAGCTCTGACCACTTTCATGCAAAGCGTCATTTATGCACTTTCCTTCTTTGAGATAACACTCACGATGATAAGGCGTGCCACACTCAGGACATACAACTATATCGTCACCATCTTTGAATACTTCTCCGCAGGAAAAGCATTTTTTTCCTGTATAATTAGCCATATCAGGTTTCCTTTCTTGCTGAAACAGGCTTTTTAAAGCCTTTAGATAACATTATAGCACAACTTTCAGGAAAATGCTATAGTTTTTTTATATTTTTCCTTTACTTTTCACAAAAAAAGTTTTATAATATATAATGATATAAAATAAGGAGAAAAAGATATGGTATTTTTAGAAAACTTAAAGTCAGAGCTTGAAGCTCTTAGACCTATCATCAGCGAGCTACATGACGTATACGATATTGAACGTTCTCAGGAAAGGATCGCAGAGCTTCACGAAAAAGCCGCAGAACCTAATTTTTGGGACGACATGGAGAAATCGCAGAAGGTTTTGCAGGAAACAAGAAATCTTGAGGGCAAACTGGAAAAATACAATAAATTCAAGTCGTCATTTGAAGACATCGAAGTGCTTATTGAAATGGCAGCCGATGAGGGTGACGAGGACATGATCGACGAAATACAGTCTGAGCTTAAAACTCTAAAAGAGGGTCTTGACGCCGCACAGCTTGACACTCTGCTCACAGGCGAGTATGATCACAACAACGCTATCATCAACTTTCATGCAGGAGCAGGCGGAACTGAGGCACAGGATTGGAGCGAAATGCTTTTCAGGATGTATCATAAATGGTGTGAAAGCCACGGCTTCAAAATGACTACTCTTGATTATCTCGAGGGTTCAGAGGCTGGCATGAAGAGCGCCTCCGTTATCGTGGAGGGTGAAAACGCTTATGGCTATCTTAAAAGCGAAGCAGGAATACACAGACTTGTGCGTATCTCACCTTTCGACAGCTCAGGAAGCAGACACACGTCATTCTCAGCGGTGGACGTTATGCCTGAAATAGACGATACAATCGAAGTAGATATCCGTCCTGAGGACATTAAAATGGACGTTTATCGTGCAAGCGGTGCAGGCGGACAGCACATCAACAAAACGTCATCAGCCGTAAGACTTACCCACATACCAACGGGTATCGTTACATCATGCCAGACGCAGCGTTCACAGTTCCAGAACAGGGATTATGCAATGAAAATGCTCAAAGCAGAGCTTATCAAAATAAAAGAGCGTGAACATCTAGAGAAGATAGAGGATATCAAGGGTGTTCAGAAAGAGATCGCATGGGGTGCTCAGATACGTTCCTATGTTTTCATGCCATACACTCTTGTAAAAGATCACAGAACGGGTTTTGAAAACAGCAATGTAAACGCTGTTATGGACGGCGACCTTGACGGTTTCATAAACGCTTATCTCAAAGCGCTTTCACTTGGCGAGATCGAAAAATAATTAGCATAAAAAAAGGACAGTTCAAACGAGCTGTCCTTATGTTTTTATGAGATTGTTTTGCCTTTTTTTCTGCTCTCTTTGGTCTTGACAGGAGTTTCTTCAGCCGCTCTATCCTCAAAGAGCTGTTCGTCAGGATCTGCATCCTTATATGCAAACTCAGGATTGCTTTCACCACGCTGATCGTAGTAAGGCTGGATAACGTGTTTTCTGATAACAGGATAACAATTGAAGCAAGTCACGAAGCATATGAACGAAAGAGGCCAAAATGGCAATATGAACAGAGAATACGGCAGGAAAAGATACATCATAACAATAACGATAAGCGATACCAGAAGTGACCAAAGAGACTGCTTTATGCCAAGACTCACAAGATAAAACGAGTTCTTTATTATCTGCTTCATGTTAAGGTTAGTGGAGCTTATCATAAGATAGATGTAAAAGTGCATCATGAAGAATACGATAAGACAGCTTATGCAGATAACAAATGGAATGTATATCATGGAGTTCTGCTCTGCCCAATATTTATACATTGGAATCCCGACCATAAATCCTATAGCGAAGATGATATCTATGGCACCCATGATAGTGCCCTGCTTGAAATTTTTCTTGAAAGAATCCCAGAAATCATGTAGCAGAAACGCATTTCTTTCCTGAGAATAATTTCGGCAAACCTTTGTCATTGCAGCCGTTGCAGGTCCTACCAATACTGACGGTATCGCCAGTAAGAGCCATATTGGATTTGATGTCATAAGCATAAGTATAACCGTAAGCGTCAGCGGTATGCAGAAAACGAAATACAGCAAATTAAGCTCCATAAGCTTCCACATATGCCTGCCATAGACTTCAAAAAACTTAAAAATACCCTTTTTCTCCTGAGGCGCTTTAAGCACACCTCTGCCAGGGGTATTGTAATTACCAAATAAAGACATTACACCGCTCCTTAAAATTAATAGTCCCCGAAATTGCCCCGAATTTTATTTCATTCTTTGTATACTGTATACTAAATTCGTCCTGCAAAAATAATCGTCAGCAGACATTCAAGCGCAGCCGCAACAGCCGCCGCCGCTTCAAGCACAAGAAACTTAACAGCATAAAGCCGCACCGTCCGTCGCAGACCGCTATGCTGTCCTTCAGAAAAAACAATGCACAGCAGGATATTTGACATAGCGACAGCTTCCCTTGCGGCTATCATAAGTGCCGCCGCTGTTATGACCGCAGGAAGAAGTACAAACATCGCTGAAAGTAATGCACCATGTCCGCCGTAAATGCTGTAAAGCTGAGACATTGCAACACCCCAGCCCATGCCACGCAACAGCAATACTGCAACAGCTAAAGGCTGTCCAAGTGAAGAAAAACCTGACAAAAACACAACTGCTAAAAAAACAGTCGAACTGAAAAAAGACCTCACAAGAATTTCTTCAAGATCACCTGACGACCTCACGTCAACAAAGCTGTTTGAAAACACCGACAGCATTGAAAGCTCGTCGCTGCCCATAAAGCAAAAAGTAACAGCACCCAAAAGCGCACCGATCAGGATAGCTCCTGCAAAAAATGCAAGAACTCCGCTTTTGTATATGCCTGTCCCGCTGTTCATTATACATCACTCCTTTGAGTAATGTATATGCCACGGTGCAGAAAAAATAACTATTTTGAAAGCTCGTAAGCTCTCTTAGTGCAAGCCTTGCAGCAGTCCTCAACTGCCTTTGGCAGACCGCCCTCACGGAGCTTTTCAAGACCAGCGATAGTTGTGCCACCCTTTGATGATACCATTTCAATAAGCTCGTCAAGTGACTTGCCACTGTCAGTTATCATTTTTGCAGAGCCGATAAGCGACTTTGCAAAAAGATCTCTTGCAACTGTTTCATCAATATCAACGCTCTTTGCATACTCTACGAATGCCTGAGCATACAGATAGATAAAAGCAGGAGATGAACCGTTTATTGCTATTATCTCTTTCATTTTATCCTTGGATATGACGGCATACATACCGCATGAGCCAAAGATATTGCAAACAAGCTCAAACTCCTCATCTGTTACGCTGTCAGAGCGTGAAAGAGCAGTTGCGCCCTCCCCAAGAAGAAGAGGAGTGTTTGGCATAACAAGCACTACCTTTGCGCCAGCCACAGTTTTTGAAGCGATATAATCATCTGTAATGCCTGCGCAGATAGAAACTATGACCGTATCTTTCGTTACCGCAGGAGCTATCTCATCAAGCACCTCGTCAAGCTGCTGAGGCTTAATTGCAAGAAAAACATATTCTGACTTTTCAACTACCTCTGCACAGCCTGAACATTTTACTGTTCCAAGCTCGTCAAGTCTATCAAGTATCGGAGCATATTTATCAAAAGCGTAAAGCTGAATATCCTTACCCATTTTACTGCCTGCAATGCCTTTCATGATAGCATAGCCCATATTTCCTGCACCGATAAAACCAACATTTATCATACACTCAAGACCTTTCTGAATAAAAGGCATAAGTCTGCCTTAAAAATAACTTAATTTTAATTATACACTAAATCTCTGCAAATTTCAAGTGTTTCACCTAAATTTCACATTAGCACCCCATTTTTATTGTATATTTTCACGCAAAAAGCAGCGACATTTCTGCCGCTGCTTTAAATCATGTATTTGTAGCTTTATGTCCAAACTGTGTTCTTACTTTTTCATAAGCAAACTTCACAGCAGGCAGGAATATCATGAGCAAGATCAGATCCACAGGGAGCTGGATAAGATTTTTCGCTATTCTCGGTGTGCAGTATGTGAGAAAACCACTCATTCCTTCTTTGGTGAGGTTTGTGATGCCAAAAGTCTTGTTTACATAAAGTGTATACAGGAAATAAGAATTAAGTCCTATATTACAGAAAAGTATAACACTTCCTCTTGCAATTGCGATCCTTATGTAGCTTTGAAGCTTTTTGTTGTTAAAATCGCACTTATACAACAGACAGCCGTAGATGATACCTGAAATAATAACTACCATTGCAAGCTGTGGGCTGTAGGCTCTCGGGGATTTGTTCTGCACTATGTATCCCAGAAAGTCAAGGACAAATGTAGACATTCCGCATACCACAGGTCCGTAAAGCATACCTATAGTACAGGTCGCAAGAAATGTGAAACCGATCCTCAAGTCAGGCGTTACCTCAATGGAAAATGATCTGATAGCAAACGCCAATGCTATCAATATTCCAGTTGTTGTCAATGTTCTAAGATCTTTCAGTGACTTGAAAGAGTCATAGAACATTCTTCCGAAGCTCTTCATAAATTTACCTCCTTATTCTGCGAGCTTATCGCTTTGTGCATAACGGAGCATAAAAACAGCTCTGCACACTACCCATGCGGGATGTGCAGAGCCGCTATAAAAAGCTTCAATTACACATTCAGCGGGATGCGAAAACTGAACCGCAAAGGTTCTGCCTTTTTCGTTCCGACGGCAACTCCCCGTCCGACGGACACTTAACGCTCAGTTTTCTACTCTGTAATATGTCAAAGTCTTAAAGACTCAGACCTCGTGAAAAATTAGAATGCAGTTTCATTGAGGATCTTGTAAAGTTCATCCTCGAAAGGCTTCTTCATTGAAAGCGCTTCCTGAATATCTACATCATATATCTTGTTGTCCTTCATACCAACAACTCTGTTGCCAATGCCCTGTTCAAGCAGTTCAACAGCGTGGTAACCCATTTCAGTTGCAACAACTCTATCTCTTACTGTAGGAGAGCCGCCTCTCTGAACGTGGCCGAGAATAGTAGCTCTTGATTCGATACCGGTAAGATCCTGAAGAGTTCTTGTGATATACTCTGTCTTGCCAACGCCCTCAGCAACCACGATGATGAAATGTGTCTTGCCTGACTTCTTTGTCTGCTCCATCTTCTGAGCAATAGCATTGAGATCATAAGGCTTCTCAGGTGTGATAACAGCCTCAGCGCCTACAGCAGCAGCAACGTTGATAGCAATGTAACCAGCGTTTCTGCCCATTACCTCAACTACTGAACATCTGTCATGTGACTGTGCTGTATCTCTGATCTTATCGATCATTTCCATAGCTGTGTTCATAGCTGTGTCATAACCGATAGTATATTCTGTGCATGAAATATCGTTGTCTATAGTACCAGGCAGACCGATACATGGGATACCCTGTGCTGAAAGGTCAGCCGCACCTCTGAATGAACCGTCACCACCGATAACTACGATACCGTCAAGACCCATTTCAAGGCACTTATCTCTGCCCTTCTTTAAACCCTCGATATCTCTGAATTCAGGACATCTTGCAGTATAAAGACAAGTACCGCCTCTCTGGATTATTCCTGAAACAGTTCTTGCATTCATCTCAATAAATTCACCGTTAAGAAGGCCGTTATATCCTCTGAGGATACCTACGACTTCCATACCCTTTGCAAGACCAGCTCTGCATACTGCTCTGACAGCAGCGTTCATACCCGGAGCATCTCCTCCGCTGGTAAGTACACCAATTTTCTTAGCCATGTAAAATACCTCCAAACCAGGAAACAATTTATCCTGTTACTTTCCTAATAATCTATAATGAGCATAGCACAAAGCCCCTGAATTGTCAAGGGCTTTGTTTGTTTTTTAACATTTTATTAAACGTTTTCGTTATTCAGTAGGCACAACAGCCGGAGCTGGTGTTGTTTCAGAAGAGCTGCCTGTGTTCGTATCAGGCTTAGGCTCTGTTGCCTTTGTTGTAGTGGTCGTAGTAGTCACAAGACCTGCGGAAACTGTAACTGTAAGCACATCACCATTTTTAACATTCACAGTGTTTCCAACATTAACGCTTGTCGCCATAACATATCCTGCAGAAACAGAGCTTGAGAAATCGGTAACGACCTTATACTTGATATTATAAGAATCAAGCAGCTCAAGGTAAGCCTTCTTTGACAGGCCAGAGAAATCAGGAACAGGAACATTTTCAGGGCCTGCACATACTTTAAGAACAAGCTCATTTTTCAAAGACGGATCAAAATCAGTACCCTCTGGTATGCTCTGCTCTTTAACAACGTCCTTATCGTCAACATCAGAATAATAATATTCAGCCTTGATAGTAAAATCCTCACCTAGCTGTTTTACAACAGTATTGTATTCCAGACCCACAACGTTAGGCATTATAGCGCCATAGCCATATTCTGACTGACTTTCAGTATCAGTCACCTTAGGCGTAGCAACTGTGGTGCTGTAAACGAATACCTCGCTGTCAACTGCATCTGCATCATCAGAAGAAATGACCTTATCCTCAGACGAATCATTATTGCTGTCCGACGGACCTGAAAACAACTCATATAGCAGAAAAACTGAAAGCAAAAGCACTATCACAAGCACCGTCCAGCCTATTATCGTAGCCGTTTTATTCTTAGGCTTTTCTTCCTCACGAGTCTGCTGTGGCATTTGCCTTGACTGCGTTCTTTGTCTTGGAACATGCTGTATAGGAATAGTCTGAGTTGAACCCTTAGGGTGTTCCATATGCGTTGTATGCTGCTCAAAAAGTGCAGTAACAAGCTCTGAAACTGTCTGTATTCTTTCTTCGCCACGAACTCTCATAGCTCTTGAAAGAACTCGTGAGATATGCTGTGGTATTCTCGGATTGACTCTGCAAGCTTCGACCATAGTATCATTCTTTGTACGGGTATAAGCGTCAAGGGGCATACAGCCTGTTAGTATTCTATAAAGAACTGCAGCAAGTGCATAAACGTCAGTCCATGTGCCCTGCCATTCTAACGAAGAATATTGCTCAGGGGCGGTATATCCTGAATAGAACTCAGGAGAAAGCCCTGTATTAGATGTTCTTATAGAACTTATGCAAAAGCCTGTAAGTTTAAGCTCACAATCAGTTGTAACAATAATATTTTCAGGAGATATTCCCCTGTGTATGATACCTGCATTATGTATAATGCTCAATGTTGTAAACAATGGCACAAAAAGCTTTTTGACCTGTTCCCATGTGAGAAAACCTGTATTTGACTGTAAAAATTTCTTTAGCGTCACGCCCTCAACATATTCGAGTATGACATATGTCGTATTATTCTCGCAAAACATATCCTTTGCCGTGGCGATATGCTGAAGATTTCTCATGCGTGAAAGAACTTTGTTCACGTCTGCAAACTCAGACATAAATGTCTTATACTTAGCCAGACAATCTGGATTCACCACAAGTCGCTGACTTTCGCTATCTCTTTCGCAAAGAGTGTCAGGCATATACTCTCTTGCCACACACTTGCATTTGCCAACCATATCGTAGCAAATGTAAGACGCACCCTCACCATTATATGAAAGCATTTTTCCGACTATATATCTGTTGTCAAGCACTGTTCTCGGTGCAAGATAAGCCTGTAAATGCGGGATATCGTCGGTATAGCTACAATAATGACAGCGACCGTCAGAACCAAGTTCGTTCATACAGCCCATACATAATTTAGTACTAGGATCCATACCGAACCTCCTTTTTACGTTATTCATCAATTTATATTAGCAACAAACCAAGCATAAGTCAAGTTTTTTTGTGAAATTGTAGAATTTACGCAACAATTTGTATTTCTTTTGTAACATTATGACCCTTTTACAAATACTCAGGATAAATAAGCGTAGAAGAATAATACAGATACTTATTATCCGTATCGAACGTTACATTAAGCACCACAGGCTGATCATCGCCTGCGTCATTCTCATACCAATAGCGGTATATATAATTTTTAGTGTCTTTTGACCATACGATGCCGTAATATTCAAGGTCTATGGCATCTGACAAACTACTCCACTTTGCTCCTTGTTCAAACTTATCAAGGTTGATAGCTTTACTCTTTTTTTCACCGTTTGCATTGTTTTTAAGCACCTTGAAATTTGAATATTTTACAGTTTGTATGCGTTCTTCATCATCAACAGTAACAAGCGCCGCCCATTCAGGATAATTTATGCCATCAACATTAACACTGTCATCAGACTCAATGATATAATCAAAATTCAGTGCATTGTTCACTCCCTGAAAAGCCGATTCGTCCTTAAAGTGCATATCAAGCTTTTTCTGAGCCTTTGCAACATCTACGCCGATATATTCAGAAATGCTCTCAGCGGTGTTTTCACCCTTTCCGCTTATAATATTTACAACGATAAGGACGACAAGCACCACAAGAAGCACTACCGCCACCGTTATAAGAATAAGCTTGAGCTTGCTTTCAGACAATTTATGTTTTTTCTCACCCACTATTTCCACATTTAGCGGTTTATTCTGCTTTTTGAAACGCTTCATGATAGATGTATTTTTGTCTGGTCTTAATCTTGTGTCACAGTTAGGACAGAAAATGTCATCATCGTCAACTGACTTGTGGCATTTAGGACACTCCATAAAAACAACTCCCTTTTGCAACATCCGTGCATTTGCACACTTTTTCAAAACAAGTATACCATAATCTCTGTAAAAAGTCAACAAACGAAAAACAGCGGACAGGAGTCTATCCGCTGTAAAAAACATATATCAGAAGTGCATCTGGTCAGGGTCTTCGATATCCTTTGCAAAACAGCCTGCAACAGGTATCGTTTTGCTGCGATATTTTGAAAGGCCTGCTGCTGTCTCATCGTCAACGATAAATGCCTTATCAACAACTGCATTCTTCGCTTTAAGTGTCATGACCTGAACACCTATAGTATCTCTCGTGGACTTAGGCATAAGAAGTGCTGTATCAAATATCATTGCTCTGCCGTTAGTTGTGCGAAGCATTATCTCAGCGTTATCCTGCACAAAGAACATTCCCACAAGCTTAGCCTTTGCAGAATAAGCATTGGCAAGCTTCTTTCTGTTGGTCTTTGTTTCATAGGCATTGAGCGGCACTTTTGCCACCTTTCCGTTTTCAAAACAAAATATCATATAGCCCGAATAATCTACAGTATTCACCATGGACACAACGCCCTCACCGTCATCAAAACCAAGCTTTGCAGGAATATAGTCGCCAAGAGAGCTTGCCTTTGTGTCGGCAAACTGCGATACCTTGGTCTTATACACAGCCGCCTTGTCAGAGAAGAACAGAAGCTCCGTTTTGTTGGTGCTTTCCATTTCCTGAAGCGGACCGTCGCCCTCTTTATACTTCTGCTCGCTTGCCATTCTCAGTGATTGCGGAGTACATTTCTTGAAATAACCGCTTTGAGATAGGAAAAGCTTGCAGGCATAGTCAGGAATATCGTCCTCTATGTCTATCTCCTCGACATCAGTCTTATAATAGAACTGAGTTTTTCTTGGCTGACCATATTTCTTTGAGACCTCTTTAAGCTCAGATATGATGATATTCTTTATTTTTCTGTCGCTTCCAAGAATATCTTCAAGCTCTGCAATAGCTTTTTCAAGGTCCTCAGTTTCGGCAGTTCTTTTGAGGATATACTCACGGTTAAGGTGTCTGAGCTTTATTTCAGCCACATAATCAGCCTGTATCTCGTCAATGCCGAATCCAACCATAAGGTTAGGAACGACCTCTGTTTCTTCCTCTGTCTCCCTGATTATTTTTATAGCCTTGTCTATATCAAGGAGTATCTTTCCAAGACCTTTCAGAAGGTGAAGCTTGTCTTTCTTCTTTGCAAGGTCAAAGCTTGTTCTGCGTCTAACGCAATCCATTCTGAACGCTACCCATTCTTTAATTATATCATAAACGCCCATTATTCTTGGATAGCCGTGAACAAGTATATAGAAATTGCATGAATACGAGTCCTGAAGCGGCGTCAGCTTATATAGCTTTTGCATAAGCTTGTCAGGGTCTACGCCCTTTTTGATATCTATACCTATTTTCAGACCGTTAATGTCCGTTTCATCACGGATATATGATACCTCTCTTATCTTGCCTGCCTTAACGAGAGCAATTATCTTCTCGATTATTGCTTCAACTGTGGTAGTGGCAGGTATCTCAACGATCTCAAGACACCTTGACTCCTTGTCATACTGATATTTTGCTCTCAGCTTAACAGAGCCTTTTCCTGTGCGGTATATCTTATCAAGCTCCTCCTCATCATAGAGAAGTGAAGCACCTCCCGGAAAGTCAGGCCCTTTCAGCGTTTCAAGAGCGTTAAAATCAGGATTTTTCATAAGTCCGATAGTTGTCTCGCAAACCTCGCTGAGATTGAACGGACAAACTGATGAAGCCATAGAAACGCCTATACCAACGTTTGCATTAACAAGTATTGACGGGTAAGTAGCAGGAAGCAAGGTCGGCTCTGTGGTGGTGTTATCATAGTTAGGAACAAAATCCACAGTGTCCTTGTCTATATCTCCGAAAAGCTCCTGACAGATAGGCATGAGCTTTGCCTCAGTGTATCGTGAGGCAGCATACGCCATATCTCTTGAATATGCCTTACCGAAGTTACCCTTACTCATTACATATGGGTGCAAAAGTGCTTCATTGCCCTGTGAAAGTCTTACCATGGTTTCATATATAGCACCGTCGCCGTGAGGATTGAGCCTCATGGTCGCACCAACGATATTGGCAGACTTTGTGAGCTTTCCGTTTAAAAGTCCCATTTTATACATGGTATAAAGCAGTTTTCTGTGTGATGGCTTAAAGCCGTCTATCTCTGGGAACGCTCTTGATACCAAAACGCTCATGGCATACGGCATATAGTTCTTTTCAAGGGACATTGTTATCTTTTCGTCTGCAACAAGTCCTGCGCCCTCGATATATGCGTTATTATTTGGTTTAGCAGTCTTTTTAGGCTCTGCCTTTTTTCTTGCCATAAAATCTATCCTTTCTGCAACAAATATTTATCAGCTGCAAATTATGAAATATCCGCCATATCAAGATAATCAACACCATTATTGGTGATGAAATCTTTTCTTCCCTGCAGATCGTCACCCAAGAGCATATCGAACATCCACTGTGTCTGCTCGATATCGTCAGGCTCTATCTTTATAAGACGTCTTGTGGCAGGGTCCATTGTCGTAAGGCTCATCATCTCAGCCTCGTTCTCGCCAAGACCTTTTGAACGCTGGATATCAAACTTTTTATTGCCTATCATTTTGAGTATCTTTGTCTTTTCGTTCTCGTCATATGCAAAGTAAGTCTTGTCGGAAGTCGTTATCTCAAAGAGCGGTGACTCCGCAATATAAACATATCCTTTTTCAATAAGGGTCGGCACAAGTCTGTAAAGCATTGTGAGTATAAGCGTTCTGATATGGAAACCGTCAACGTCGGCATCGGTACAAATAACTATTTTGTTCCAACGGAGATTGTCAAGATTGAACATGGATATCTCCTTGTTCTTGCCCGTCTTGACCTCAACGCCGCAGCCTATGACTTTTATAAGATCTGTGATTATCTCGTTCTTGAAAATCTTATCATAGTCAGCTTTCAAACAGTTGAGTATCTTTCCTCTTACAGGGATAACAGCCTGAAACTCTGCATTTCTTGCCATTTTAACAGAACCGAGCGCCGAATCGCCCTCCACTATATAAAGCTCACGCTGTGAAAGATCTTTTGAACGGCAGTCAACGAATTTCTGCACCTGATTTGAAAGGTCGATAGAACCTGCAAGTTTTTTCTTCAGGTCTATTCTTGACTTCTCAGCCTTTTCACGGCTTCTCTTGTTTACAAGAACCTGCTCTGCTATCTTCACCGCTTCATCAGGATTTTCAATAAAGTATATCTCGAGATTGTGCTTCAAGAACTCTGTCATGCACTCCTTGATAAACTTGTTTGTGATAGCTTTCTTTGTCTGATTGGCATATGAAGTCTGTGTAGAAAACGAACTTGAAACAAGCACCAAACAATCCTCGATATCCTGAAAAGTAATAGGCTTTTCGTTTTTCAGATACTTGTTGTTGCTTTTAAGATAAGCATTTATCTGAGATGTGAAAGCACTCTTTACAGCGTCCTCCGGTGAGCCACCATGTTCCAGAAAGCTTGAATTGTGATAATATTCAAGACATTTTACCTGATTAGAAAAAGTGAATGCCACAGAAAGCTTTACCTTGTAATCGTCCTTGTCCTCACGGTCACGACCCTTGCGGTCGCCTGTGAAAAACTGCACCGAGGTCAGAGGCTTTTCACCTGCTATCTCTGCAACATAATCGGCGATACCATTCTCATAATAGAACGTCTTTTCTTCAAAAGAATTGTTCTCACGCTGTATACGCAGGATAAATGTGATATTAGGGTTTACTACAGCCTGCTTTTTCAGAACGTCCTCAAAATATTCGTTCTCAATTTTTATATCAGTGAAAACTTCAAGGTCAGGTCGCCAATGTGTCTTTGTACCTGTCTTTTTCTGCTTTGTTTCTTCCTTTTTAAGACCGCCAACGTTTCTTCCCTTTTCAAAATGCAGGTCATACTTATATCCGTCACGGAAAACCTCGACGTCCATAAACTCAGATGAATACTGCGTCGCACAAGCACCCAGTCCGTTAAGACCCAGCGAATATTCATAATTATCTCCGCCGTTATTATTATACTTGCCGCCTGCATAAAGCTCGCAGTAAACAAGCTCCCAGTTATATTTTTTCTCACGCTGGTTATAGTCAACAGGACAACCACGTCCGAAGTCTTCCACCTCGATAGAATCGTCATTGTACTTTGTAACGATTATCTTATCGCCATGACCGTCACGAGCCTCGTCTATAGAGTTTGAAAGAATTTCAAAAACAGAATGTTTACAGCCCTCAAGTCCGTCAGAGCCGAATATTACCGCAGGACGCTTTCTTACTCTGTCCTCCCCCTTAAGGGATACTATATCTTCATTTGTATATTCCTTTTTATTTGCCATTTCTCATTTCCTTTCTTACGGATCTGAAGAATTTTTTACATACAAATTATATTATAACACAAAGTCAACGATTTTGTAAATACATTAATTAAACATTTTTCAGAGCAAAGCCGAACATTTGTTTTGTTACTAATAAACAAAAACACAGGCTATTGATTATTTGAAAAAAATATTATATAATATAGGTAGCTTAAAAAAATCGGAGGACAAAATGGATATTACGATAAATGCACCGCAGACCGAAAGCAACTCAAACTCTGCCAAAGCAATGTCCCTTAACAATGGGCTGATATGGTTCATATGCTTTGTTCCGCTTATCGGCTTGTTTCTTGAAAACTATGCAAACTCTGCCACCGCAGGAGCTTTTCTTTGGATACTTGTTCCGCTGTTCATGATAGGCTGTTCCATTGCAGATTGCAAACAGCTTATAAAGCATGGCATTAACGCAAAGCACCTTTACAAGTGGGTATGGCTAACGCCTTTTTATGTTTATAAGCGTGAAAAGCTTTGCGGCAGAGAGCTTTATAAAGCAATAATGTGTGGATTTTTCATTATCGCTGCACTGTTCATGAATGGTTTTACGCAGAGCATAAAAATAGACAACGACTATATGCTCGTATCTGCACAGAACAGCTATGTTCAAAGCCTTGACAACTTCTCAGGCAGCTCTCCAAAGATAATAGGCGAGTGTATAGCCTCATACCTTGGCGATGACGCTGAGTGGGACTGCACAAAGGACGGTCACAACTACACAGTAACAGTAAAAGGCAAACATGGCTCTGATAACTACACTATTTCCTTTTTAATAGTATATGACGGCTTCACCTACAGAAAATTCACCATTTCAGACGTGATAAAAAATAAAGTTTCACTCCGTGACGATGAATTTAGTGCTGTATGCAAAGAGATATTCACAGAAGATAAAAGCGACACCGACAGCAGCAATGAAGAAAGTTCGAATTCACAAACAGAATAATTTCATGAGCGGACTTTGTTCCGCTCTTTTTGTTGTCAGTGTACATAAATGTGTACAAACTGATATGGCACGATTTGTGTATATGCACAAAGGTGATAAATTTGTCACTTTTCTATTGACTTTGCAAGGCGAAAGTGATATTATTGTCACATAAGGTGATAAATAAATCACCTTATATATGCAGCTGTTTAAATCACAAATGAAAGAAGATGTAGAAATGAATGACAAAACGGAGATAAAAACAGACAAAATATCATACAAAAAGTATTACAGACAGATGGGTATTTTGGGCACGCTGGGTGGATCGATGTGGATATTCTATTGGGTTATGGAAAAGGTGCTGCCTGCGATAAAGAAAGGGCACACACTTACCAATGTGATAAACCTTATCGTATCTTTGGGAACGCTTGCGCTGATCGCCATATGCATAACAAAGATGATATCCACGGTTGGCAAAAGAGATACAAATGACGAGCTTACTCAGCAGACAACAGCAAAGGTCAATCAGACTTTTATAACGTTCCTGTTCACGATTGCCTGCCTGTTTATTTCAGTTATGACTTTGTTTTCCGATATTTTAGGAAGATTTAAGGTCACACTAAACGAATATGTTATCACGGGCTTGATATGGTTTTGCTATGCGGTGTACAATTTTATAGGGCTGTATTTTGAAAGTAAATTCGATGATTACGAGAACTAGAGGGAAAAAAATGAAAGCGAAAAAAGAAAAGAAAAAGATAACTCTGAGAGAATATCACAAAAAGCGTATGGTAACAGGAATTGCAATACTTGTCACAGAGATATTTGAAAACACTGCGGAGCATTACAAGCTTGATAATACAACATGGGCGACGGTGATATTCGTTGTGTTGACTGCTATGACGGTTTTATTTGCAGTAATATGGCTGTATGCAAGCTGTCAGAAAGTTGACAAAGAGGACGAAATGGCAAAAGAAAATATGCTCAAGGCACATCAAAGTATCACAAAAATGTTTTTGATAATATTAGCAGTAGCGATCTTTATATCAATGTTCTGGGAAGGAAGTATAACCATAAAGATAAACAGCGACAGACTATATCAAGTATGGATTATATTTTGGTTCAGTTATATGATACTTGAAAGCGGATTTTTCCTCCACCATGAGGGCAAGCTCAGCACCGATGAGGAGGACGAATAATGCCGGAGCTAAAAACAAAACTCAAGGAATATCGTGCCAAGCTTGACATGAAGCAGGGTGACCTTGCCGAAAAAGTGGGCGTCAGGCGTGAAACTATCATACGTCTTGAAAAAGGACAATACAATCCGTCCCTAAAGCTTGCAATGGATATTGCAAAGGTATTTGGTGTATCTGTAGAGGATATTTTTTCATTTGAAAATGAATAAAGCTGAAAATACAGTAAAGCAGACGGTTTGCAGGATTTTGTTGCAGAAGAAAAGCATATACTGAAAATGCAAATACAGACTTATAAGCACATATTCTAACGTAGACAGATAAATATTGAATATACGTTGCTTATGCTATGATTATCTTTAGTTTACGCCATATTACTGTGTATATTAGTGTAAAAGGCAAAAGTGAAATGAATTGTGAGAAATCGAGAGAAATGGAGCAAAACGAAGAGAATTAAAGAGAATGAGGAATATAAATTAAAAATTCGACGTTTTGACTATTGACAATCGTGAAAAGCTGTTGTATAATAGACAACGTTGTGAGTTCACAGGGCGAAAAATGCGGCTGTGAACAGACTTTTTAAAATTCTGAATGGAGGAAATAATATGTCAACTTATATGCCAAAAGCAGGCGACATTACTCGCACATGGTATATTCTCGACGCTGAAGGTCAGTCACTCGGTAGAGTTGCTGCTAAGGCTGCTCACATTCTTCGTGGCAAGCACAAGCCAACTTACGCACCACACGCTGACTGCGGCGACCATGTAATCATCATCAACACAGATAAGGCTGTTCTCACAGGCAAGAAGCTTGATCAGAAGTCTTACAAGTGGCACACAGGCTGGATCGGCGGTCTTAAGGAGATCAAGTATTCAGATATGATGGCTAATCAGTCAGACAGAGCTATGACAATTGCTGTTGAGGGTATGCTCCCTAACAACACACTTGGCAGAGCTGCTGCAAAGAGACTCAGAGTATACAAGGGTGCTGAGCATAACAATGCTGCTCAGAAGCCTGTTAAATACGAACTGTAAGGAAGGAGCAATTTAGATGTACGAATCAAAGCAGCCATATTTCTATGGCACAGGTAGAAGAAAACATTCTGTTGCCCGTGTTCGTGTTTACGAGGGTACAGGTAAGATCACAATCAACGGCAGAGACATTGACGATTACTTCGGTCTTGAGACACTCAAGCTCATCGTTCGTCAGCCATTTGCTGTAACAGATACAATGGATAAGTACGATATCGTTTGCACAGTAACAGGCGGTGGAGTAACAGGTCAGGCTGGTGCAATCAGACACGGTCTTTCAAGAGCTCTTCTTCAGGCTAGCGATGAGTTCAGACCTCTCCTCAAGAAGGAAGGCTTCCTCACTCGTGACCCAAGAATGAAGGAAAGAAAGAAGTACGGTCTCAAAGCCGCAAGACGTGCTCCACAGTTCTCAAAGAGATAATTTTATCCCTACTGGGAGTATTCAAAATCACGTATTTACGCTGTTTCGCTCGGTTTGGATTTATCTGAAATATGGTGAATTTCGGACGGTAACTAACACGTAACTAACAAAGATTTAAGGCATTTGCCCTTGCGGTGAATGCCTTATTTATTAGAACTTGATTTTGGCTGAACAATATGCTATAATTAGAATTTTAAGCTATAATTGTTGCATACTATTATCGGAGGTGGTATATAGTGCTGTTAAGGTATTCTGTTAGTAACTTCAAGTCAATCGGAAACAATATTGAATTCAGTATGCTTCCGTCTGAAGATACTTCTGATGATAGATTTCTCATAGAAATTGATACTGTTGTTGGAAAATGGAAAGTATTAAAAAGAGGTGCTTTTTTCGGACCAAATGCATCTGGTAAAACTTCTTTCATTGATTCTTTATCTTATGCAAAGGATTATATTACAAAAGGCCCCAAAAACGCAACTGTAACGAAGGTAAACCAGTTTAAAGGAAATATTTCTGAGCTTGACGGCGTTACATCTTTCCAGTTTTTGATATATGCTGACAACCAGGTATATAACTATGGTTTTTCTTTAGATAGATCGTATGTTCACGAGGAATGGCTTGCTATTTTAAATTCTTCTAAACAATTTGATTTGTTATTTGAAAGAAAAACAAATCAAAAATTATCTACAAAAATAACTGTATTTGATGCATATGCTGAACCCGGATCCGTTGAAAGAGGATTGGCAGATCTATTAACTAAAAGTATTAAAGGCAAACAATCAGATCAGCTATTCTTATATAAATTATATGAAAACGCATCTACTTATGCAGGGATAGTAATTTCTTGGTTTAAGAAATTACAGATTGTCTATCCTAATACTAAACTTCAAGCATTGCCAATCAAGATTCAAAAAGATGAGCAATTTAGAGACTTTTTGTCTGAAAAACTTCATTCTCTTGACACTGGCGTCGATAGAGTATCTACAACAGAGAATGTTCTAGATCTTTCTGAATTTGAAGAAAAGTTTGGTATTCCAAGTGAAGTAATTCATGAAATTGAAGAAATTCAGAACGGAATGATAAGTTTAAACGGCAAATTTTATATTTTTAAAGAGGGCATTAAACGAAAAATAACCCTTATCCAGATCAAGTTTGAGCATTCTTTAAATCGAAAAAAAGTTAATTTTGATATTGATGATGAATCTGATGGAACACAGCGTTTGCTTGACTTATTGCCGATACTGTTTAGATTAGATAATAATTCTCATAATATTTATATTGTGGATGAACTTGATCGTAGCCTTCACACTAAGTTAACTAAATACCTGGTTAACTCAATCGGCGACTCATCATATAATACTCAATTTTTATTCACAACACATGATGTGAATTTGCTTAGTCTAAACAATTTCAGACAAGATGAAATATGGTTTATTGAAAAGAACAGAAACGGTGAAACAAGATTAAAACCTTTTTCTGATTTTGATATTAAGAACGAAGATAATATTCTTAAAGATTATCTTGCCGGAAGATTTGGAGCCGTCCCTGTAATAAAGGAGGGCATATAAATGGCTACTGAGCGAATGTCCTCACTCCCTTTCTCTCCTGTACGTTCAAAACGCAGAACAAGTGACAAATTAATCTTCATTTCCTGTGAAGGTTCGGTTACTGAATGGGAATACTTTGAAAAGATAATTAATATGGTGTTTGCAAACATCGGTTCAAAAGTTAAAATCATAAACGTCATTGATGAAGCTCTCAAAAAAAGAGATAAAAACAGAACAAGTGATGAGAAGAAACAGGTGTCAAGTTCTAAACCGCAGAACTTACTTGATAAAATGAATGATTTTAAGAGTACACATAAGGATGATTATGATTTTGACAAACATGAACAAGATGAATTTTGGTTGATAATGGACGTTGACGATCATACCGATCAAACTATAGTTGACAGTGAAGGCAAAAGTAACCTTGACAAATGGAACGCTGTATTAAATGAATGCCATAATAATAAATATCAGTATGCCGTGAGTAATCCTTTCTTCGAATTATGGCTTCTTCTTCACTTCGATGATGTAAACGAAGAAGATTATGGTTATGCTGTAAAAGATTCGCATTCTTATGAATCAACAAGTCATTTTAGAGAAAGATTGACTGCATTAAAAGTTCCTCTAAAAAAGGATAAACATTTCGATGCAAGGTATTATAGTAAATATAGTAAAGAAGCTATAAATAGTGCGATTTTACGTGCCGAATGTCTAGATTCTGAGCCTAAATGTGATTATCCTGTTGATTTAGGTTCAACTGTTTATAGATTATTAAAAAGTATTAAAGAAATCGATGACCAATACGAAGGTAATTGAGTACATAGCAAAACCGCTGAGAGATCACTTCCCCCAGCGGTTTTTTCTTTATACCTATATCCTATTGATAGCCTCTAACAATTCCTGCACATTAACGTGCGTATAGACTTTCTCGGTCAGCGACATTGCACCCGAATGACCGACTATCTTCTTTATAAGCGTAGGTGATACCTCTTTTTCGGTCATCATCGAGATGCACGTATGACAGGTATCATGTGGCTTGTGTGAGCAGCCAATCAGTTCCATAACAGGTGTCCAGTAGGAATCATAGTAGTTGCGGTAAATGAACTGCTTGCCGTCGGGAGTATGGAGCAGATACTCGTTGCCGTCCTCATACCACCTTTTAATCCTGTATAATAAAACTTGACACATAAAAAACAATCAAAGTATAATAAAA
>NZ_QTWZ01000023.1:0-28441 GCF_003461385.1 Ruminococcus sp. AF17-1AC | reverse complement strand
AAAGCTCTACTATGATCATATCTTTCTCGCTGCATAATTCTTGTTCGAATAAATTGTGTCAAGTGATATTGACAAAACCACAGCTTCTTTTGAGATCATAATCAAGCTTGCACCTCTTTCTTTCCAGTCACATACTCAAATATCAGCGACTTCTTGTATTCCTCTATTGTTTCGATCTGCTGCTTCTTTTCGGAAATAATAGCGTTTGTACGCTCCAAAACAGAGTCGATGTGTTCAACGATAGCCTGCTGCTCCTCGATAGGGGGCATAGGGTAAAGCAATTCAGCGAGTTTGTTCCAACGAAGATCGCAGGAACGCACACGAATACCTGTTGCTAATGCTACAAACACATCATTGTAAGCCATACTGCGCAGATAGTACATGATATAGCGTTTGTTCTGCTCAGTATCAAGAACATTCAGTACGGGTGAAGCCTTGCCCCTTGAATCGGAAATGCCGATAGAACCTGCAAAGCCGTCCATACCGTGAACAACGAGATCACCAACATCAATACCCTGATAGCCGATTTCCTTATCAGCCATTGTGAAGCCTTCTTCTCGTCTGTTGCTGCGGAGCGTAACTTCACCATCACGGAAACAGGTGATAACCCCGTCATCATCTCTAACAGGCTTCTGCACATATCTGAGGATATATTTACCACGCTGGCAGTCCCAATGTGTGGGCATCATACCGATCCATTGCACCTCGCTATTCCTCATCTCCACATCAGGATCAATCCCCTTTGTGACCGCCTCGGTAATGACGGAGCGCTTGTATTCTTCAAGGGCTTCGATTTGGGAATGAATGTTGGAAACGAGAGAGTCACATTCGTCGCATCGCTTATCAAGGAAGCAGACGATACGCTCTTGTTCAATTGTCGGAGGAAGAAATATCATCAATTTTGAAAATTCAGAGTAATTAAGCCCTTGCCTTACGCCATTACCCATATTGTAAAACACTTTCATAATATCATAGGTATGCAATAGGTAATGAACATAGGAAACATTTACGTCTGAAATAGATTTAAGTGCGATATATGCAGATGTAATTATTCCATGCTCTTTACACAACCCTGTTCTGAGACTTCTTTTATCATTCTGCAAATCAGTAGGTCGAATAACGATGTCATTTGCTTCAATAATATTGTATGTATTAAAACTTTCAGGAAGTAACCCACCAACAGTATTGATATTCTTACGAATAACATTTCCATAGCTTAATGAGAGAAGGTTATGTTCCAATCCTAACGTGTTTTTATTCTTTCTCTCAGAAAAATAGAAATAAATGGGGTGAATATCCCATGTTTTGGGAATTTGTGCAATCCACTCAATCCCACTATCCTTCATTTCACGCATTGCCGTTCACCGTCCTATGCTTCTTGACAAATCTCATAGCTGTCACCGCCAGTGTGCAGAGCATAGCAGCTCCTGCCGCACTGCCTGCGACCATCAGAATGATCTGCCAGTTTGCGGTCATGAAGTAGTATCCCTGAATAGCACCGTAGGTGAGAAGCCACAGCCCCACAAAGAGAATAAGTCTGATGAGCCAATGGAAGAACGAGCCTTCCGTTCTGCCGCTGATAAGACCGCCGTGGTACATATCACCGACCTTGCTATATGCGATACCATAGGCGACCGCACCGATCACAGCGAGAATAATATATTCGTAAAGTGCATTGATAGGCAGACCGAGGGGATCGGTCGCTCTCTCAAACAAAAACTTAAAAATAGCGCTCATTGTAGCTCCTTTCATTAGCCAAACAGCCGTGCGATACGCTCACTCACAGACTTCTCAAGCTCCAAGAACCGCTGTTCAAGCTCCTCGCTGGGCTTTGGCTGCTGATACTTATAGAAATATCTTGTAAACGGGATCTCCGCACCCGTCTTGACAACAGGCGACTTCTTGCTCAGATCTTCCTCAAAGAACCACTGTGCATCGGGAATATGGGGAAGTACCTCACGAGCCATATAGTCCTCGATGCTCTCGTCAAACTTCACGATCTCCGTGTCCTTTGTCTCCTTATCGTAGATGATGTTGCCCTTCTTGTCACGCTGAATCTCGGCAGACTTGTCCATGACCGACAGACCGTCAGCGATCTTGTCAAGGAGCTTCTTGTCTGTTGTTGCGGTGCTGAGTATCTTAGTCAGTACGGGCATGAACTCCGCAGGGGATAAATATACCTTATCATCATCGGCGCATCTCAGCAGTTTGATGATAGCTTCGTAAACAGGTGCGTTGTTTTGGTAGTTTTCGAGCTTTTTCAATTCTTTGCCCGTCAGCTCCTCCTCAGAGTTTTCAAGCTCTGCCACCTTTGCAGGATCGTACAGCGAGGAGAGCGAACCCTTTGACAGCATTGCCTTGATACGCTCCTCGGTCACGGCATAGCTTCTCTGCAACGGCTGCATGACCGTGTACTCACGATAGATGAATTCCGTGTTTGGGTAGATCTTGCAAAGCTCGTTTTCAGCAAAGTCTGCATACAGTTTAGTGATAGCAGAACGGTCTTCGGGACTGATCTCGTTCTTCTTGTTTCCAAGAGCTTTGCGCAGCTTGTGGAAGATCGAGCCTGCATCAATGAGCTGAATTTTACCACGGCGCTCCTCACGTTTGTCCTTCGACAGCACCCAAATGTATGTAGCGATACCTGTGTTGTAGAACAGGTCAACGGGAAGTGCGATAATTGCTTCTATCAGGTCATTTTCAAGCAGCCACCGTCTGATCTGGCTCTCGCCCGAAGATGTACCGCCCGAAAACAGCGGAGAGCCGTTCTCGATGATTGCAGCTCGACCGAGGGCATTGTCCATCTTGTTCACCGCCGACTGAATAAAGAGCAACTGCATATCGCCCGAACCTGGCAAGCCTGCACCAAAGCGACCGTCAAAACCCTTCTGTTTTTCCTCCTTGACAGCCTGCTCAACACCCTCAGCAGCGTCCTTTCCGCCCCACGGCGTACCGAAAGGTGGATTTTCGATTACGAAACGCATCTGTCTGTCAGGGAAACAGTCAGCCTTCATGGTATCCTGCATACGGATATTCTCGGCATTCTGCCCCTTTATCAGCATTTCAGCCACGCACATAGCGTAGGATTCAGGATTGATCTCCTGCCCGAACAGACGCACCTTCGCAGTCGGGTTATAGCGATGAATGAAGTTATATGAAGTCGAGAGCATACCGCCCGTGCCTGCTGCCTGGTCCAGTATGGTGATCTCCTTGTGGTCATCGAAAATATCGTCACAGCCCTCTGCAAGCAGAATGTTGACCATGAGCTTGATTATATCTCTGCCCGTGTAGTGATCGCCGGCTTCGGCATTTTCAGAGAACCTACGAATCAAGTCCTCAAAGATATAGCCCATCTTAACATTGTCAATGGTCTTGGGATCAAGGTCAAGCTCCGAGAAAGCCTTTACCACCGACAGCAGACGGTTATTCTTGTCCATCTTGTCGATCTGCTTGTCAAAGTCAAGGCTTTTGATGATATCCTGCACATTGGCAGAAAAGCCCTCGATATAGTTACGGAAATTCGCTGCGAGGTGGTCGGGATCATTGACAAGTTCTGCAAGGGTGTACTCGCTCGTATTGAAGAACTGATACCCCGATACACGGCACATAGCTTTTGCAGGATATGCAGGATTCTTCTTGTACTGCTCCACGACAGCCTGCTTCGTAGCTCCCAATGCGCACTCAAAGCGGCGGATAATGACCATAGGAATAATAACGTCCTTGTACTTGTCGCTCTGGTATGTACCACGCAGCTTATTTGCGATAGACCAAATGAAGTTGACCTCGGTGGAAACATCTACGGGAGCATCGTCCCACATAACATCTACCTTATGTTCGCTCATTATTATTTACTCCAATCTTGATTTCATTTTTTCGACAATATCATATATCTCGGCATCAAGCACAAAAGGCTCTGTAAAGGCATTTAGGACAATGCCGGATACATTCTTTTCGTTATTCCTTGCCATAGGGATAACCTCTAAAAGATGCTTCTGTACCTTTGAGAAATGCTCGCCGTATTCGCCCATTTCTTCTTCACTCGAAAAGACATGGAAATAGAACTGATCGCCATTCTGCTAAATATCTGGAACCAATCTTACTTCATCGTTAGTGGTGAATTCTTCGCCCACCAATGCAGAGAGATCATCTCCGGCATCTTTCATAGCTTGCTCGAAACGAGCCATATCAGCTTCACTCATGACAGCATTACATGGTATCCAAACATAACTGTCTTTCAGAAATTCAAGTACATCTAAGAAGTGATCTTCGATTCTTTCCTTATTGAAAACTGCTACCGCTTCTTTCAGCAATGTGCCATCTTCCAAGTCCTCAGCGGTCAGTTTTCGGCTGGGTGTCATATTAGTGTAAAGAATAATACCCTCATCTTCCTGCTTCTGAATAAAGAACGCAACCTTTTCGCCGCTATGATAGCCAAAGTCTTGGCCTGGCTCATTCAGCAGCGTTCCCATGATAAAATGATCGCCAAGACCAATAATTCGTACCCAACAGCCTTCCGGATTCAAGCCCTCTCTTGTCAGGTAAACCATCACATCATCGGGGTAAAAATCGTGACGAGACTTATCTAAAAAGCCCATTTTGCGAGTTTCCTCAATTTCTTCTGAAGCCTCATAATGCTTTAGCACATCGAGCTTTTCGGCGTATTTTTTTGCTCAGCCCTCCGTCTGCATCGTCAAAGAAGAAGAACTCATCGTCAATTACAGCACCCACACGAATAAAGGCTCTTGTTTCAACGGAAATGTCAAAAATGTAAAACCGTCACCGTCTTTGAAGCCTGCGGCCAATACTTCCATAGTTAAGCCAGCATCGTGATCAATGTACCCGTAAGTTAAAACACAGTTTGCCTTCTCAACATTAGGATAGTTCTCGATACACTGCTTTATATTGTCCTTCAAAGGAAATGCTATAAAGTGCTTGTATAAAGCACGAAATCCTGTGTCTTTGTAATACATACCAACACCTCCATGTTATTTGTGTTGTTTATCACTCAAGTGTATCACGAATACATTTATTATACTTTTCCAGAACACTGGGTGGCTCTAAAATCCTCATTTTTCCCATAAACTGAAACAGCCAACCAAAGAAGGGAGGACTGATCTGAACGGTGACTTTGATTTTGAGCCTATCAGCATCAGAGTGTCGTATGATCGTCTTTTCTCCAAATTTGTCGTATACTGCACCGAGGAGTTCAGGTGGAAACTCAAGTGTCACTTCCTCTACTTCTCCGTTATACATCTTGAAAACTTGTTCTGTATAACTTTCGGTTTTTCGTTTCTTGATTTGTGCTTCTTCACATATTGGGGTATCTTCTACCTCCACAGTGTCCATTCGGTCAACTCTGTAATTTACAGCATTCTGATACTTTTGACTATACGCAACAAGGTAGTAATTATCCTCGCTGAATACTAAAGCGACCGGATCAGTAATGTATCGCTTCTTTTCTTTACGGTAAACACGATTCTTTTTTTCATCTAAATCGAAGTAGTAAAAACTCACTTGCTTTTTTTGCCGGATTGCAAGCTCGATCTGCTCTATGTTATCATAAATATCGCCGTTAGAATGTTTGTGATTGTTATAGAGAACAATATTATCTCTCACGATCTCAGAACGCCTTATGCCGGAGAAAGCAAGCAATTTCTCAACAAGCTCCGCTGTTTTTACATCGGTGATAAAATTAGTGGCTTGAACAGCATCTATCAGTATCTTCAATTCTGCCAAAGAAAGAGAAACCTCATCAATGTAATATGCGTTTTCTCTGCCAAGCTCTGTTTTGACTATATTAGCTCCACTTTCGATTAAGAGTTCCATATCCTTATAAAGTGTTCTTCGCTCACAGGATATATTATGTCCTTTCAGGTAATTGATTATTTGATTGGTGGAAACAGGCTTACCTGCTTCTGATTCCGAACGCAGAAACTCCATTATTCGGAGCAATTTTATCTTTTGATTATTTTCGCCCATAAGCCGCACTCCATCTCCTACAATATCTTATCATATATTATAGCATCTTTTGTGCGCCATGTCAATAGATTGTGTCACTTTTTATCGACACTTATTTTCACAAATTGCGACACAAAGAAAAAAGGCTCCTACCGTCATCGGTCTTTTTGGAAATGAACTTTAACCGTTCTTCTGTCCTGACTTCCGACGGTTCGTAGCAAAAAAAACAGATGCTTACTCCAGAAATTCATCAAGCTCTTCAAGCTCACGGTTTTTCTTTTCAAGCTCTTTGATCCGCTTGTTTGATGCTTGAAGCTGCTGTGCGATAGTAAGTGAATCTCCCGGTGTACGTGAGCCTGCACCTGTGTCTATTTCCCCGATCAGTGCTTTTTGCACCCACGTCCCCAGCGTCCCTTTGGGGATGCACAGCTCATCTGCTGCTGCCTTGGTGCCAATCTCCTTTGCGAGCTTTATTGCCTGCTTTTTAAACTCTTCATCATATTGTTTTCCTGTTCCCATTGATGACACACTCCTTCGTTTTTATTATACTTTGATTGTTTTGGATGTGTCAAGTTTTATTATACAGGATTACCGCCAGACTTGACCTCATAGACCGCATAGGCTTCCATACTCAGCCAGTTATGAAGGTCTTTGAGTGCAGCTTCGGCTTCATCGGGTGTCGCATAGATACCCATAGGAATCTGATTGCCTGCTGTATCCGTACCGGTCATCTCATAATCGGGTGTGATCGTACCGCTTTCCTCATCTTCCTCAGCATCTTCCCAATTCGTGATGATACCGATCCTGACGAGATTATCGTAGTTCAGAAATTCACCGAACTGCGTAACGATAGTCTTAGCCATTGTTCTCACCGTCCTTTCCATAAAGCGTTGCGAGCTGGTTGTTGAAGTCCTCCTGCGCTTCATCAAGATCTTCAAAAACGCAGTTCAGGAGATTGTAGCTGACCTTATCACCGAGCATACCCATGATAAGCGCTTCGATCTCACCGTGAAAACGGTTGAAAAGATCATTTACATCCTGAAAAGAAGGATTCTTAGGCATAGTTACACCTCCTCATTGGGCTTAGGGTTGAAGTACCCGATTTTCTCGTAAACGAGCTTATCAGGGCAGTAATAGCGATGCTGATCACCTTTACCGCAGGGAATCGCATAACCGAAGTCAACAGCTCCGGCAATAAGCCCCTTTTTCAGCGTAGCAACGCCGATACCGCTTGCCTGAGAGATCTCAGACAGCGATACATTCCTGCCTGTAAATGCAGGAGTTACCGCCACATTCTTCTTTGCAGCCATAGAACCACCTCCTTTCGTGGTCAGACAGCGATACCATAGCCAAGATCTCGCCCGATCTGTTCGTTAATGTTACGGCTCTCACAGCCTTCGTTGAAATGATAAATCAGAACCTCGTTGTAGAGGGAACTGATGAAATATCGGCGGAAATCCTTGATATTATCGACCTTTGCCATATTTTCAAGGACATTCTCTACCATGTAGATATTGGCTTTGAGCATCTTTGACTGAATAACTGCTTTGGGAAATGCCTGGCCTCTGAGTGTGATATAGAGCAGAGGGGAACATATTTCGTTAACGATAAAGCCGACTATTTCATCTGCTTCTGCATAACCGTCCTGACAGAGCCAGTCACCAAGATGTCAGTAGTCGAGATTATCTCTGACAACTTCTGTGAAATACTCTACTTCTTCTGCGTTATATCCGTCAGTCACTCTCTCAGCAGATTTTTCAACACTTGGAATGTTGAAAGTTGGCTTTGCCGCCGCAGGAATGATAGAGGATTTATCACACAGTAATTGATTTTTCTGTTTTGTATTGTTGTTATTATATTGTCCCTGTTTTTCAGACAGCGGATTTTCAGCAGACGGAGTGTCCAGATAAGGGTTTTCCACCCTCTGTTTTTCACCCGTAGAAGAAACAGCAGCCTTTGCCTTGCCGCCCTCACGGATTGTGATAGCCTTGCGCCTTGTTTCAGATTCAAGCTCGTCAGCTTCTTCCTTGCTGACAGGAACATCGAAAAAGCTGTACACATACTCAAAGCAGTTATATACGCTCTCATTGGAGCGAAGCTGTGTACGAACAAGGTAGCCCATATCACATAGTATAGTTGTCAGTTTTCTTGACACGGTTCAGCACAGCATTCTCGACCATGAATGTTTCAAGTTCATAATCATACCGCGGAATAGAAGTATCCCTTGCAGAATACTCATAGAAACTGTAAAGCGGCTGTATCCTGCCGGTAGGTGATTCATTCGGCATAAGCATTTTGATTTCCAAATAGCCCCATTCTTTCAATTCTGAAAGAGCTGTGTTGATAGCAATTTCTCCGTCAGGACATATTGCAATAAGTCCAGCCTTAGAGAAATTCCATTCATGGGGGAAATCCATTACTCTTGTAAGCAGACCGATTGCACTCCAACTGAGATTGGTAGACCGCACAAATCAGTTGCTCAGAACGGCATAACCGCTGAATTTATGTATCTCGCAGACGGTATCGTCCACGGTTTTCTTTTTCCTGTTACGCTTGTCCATTTCCATTCCTCCCTCAGCTTATCTGCCGTACACAAACTCCATATTTGCCATAAGCAGCTTATTCACCGCATAAACACAGCCATACGGCTTATCCACTTTAAGGAGAAACTTTCTGCCGTTCAGCTCTGATACAGCATTTTTGATCTCATCACGGGTGAACTTCGACAGTTCATCATGGTCACACAGTTCATCGGCCATAGAATAGTCCTTTTCGACCTTGTTGAGCATTACGGTAATAACCGGAACACAGGCACTTGCAATGAACCTGTAATTGATTCTCGGCAAGCGGATTTTCGTAGGGTTCGGCATAGAAAGACCTCCTTGACATAGTTCATCTGAAATAAAAAATCACTCCTCATTGCAGAGAAGCGATGTACGGTATTCAATTTTGAACATAAAAATAGTGGACAGCGCTTCTGTTATGAAACACCGTCCGCTATTTTCCATTATTCAGTTTGCTTTGTCAACAGGCTTTCTACCGTTTTAAGGTTGTTTTCGGCTTCTACCAAGTTTCTACCAAAAATCTTCAAAATGCTTGAATTTTCAGAACAGCGCTGTTTCGCTGTTTTTGAGCTTTCTACCATTAAAAAGCCCCGTGGAATCGGATTTTTTGTGTGACTCAGTGTGACTCGGTGGTACTCAGTGTGAAATTGGTTTGATAATATCATACTTTCTAAAAAAGTTTACATTTATCAACACGGAAATTGAAATAGCAAAAAAAATATATAATATTGAAAATTGCAATATAAAATGTGCTGAAAAATTCCGTAAGGGCAAACAGCGTTTGCCCGTCGAAGCAACAAACAAAAAGCACAACGCCCACAAAGAGCATTGTGCTTTTATCATATCTAAATCAATCAGCTATTCTTCTTGCTGTCATTCTCTCTTATCTCAACACGGCGTATCTTACCGCTGATAGTCTTAGGCAGCTCGTCCACGAACTCAACTATTCTAGGATACTTGTAAGGCGCAGTTGATTGCTTAACATAGTTCTGAAGCTCCTTGGCAAGCTCAGGAGAAGCAGTGTAGCCCTTTGCAAGCACGATAGTAGCCTTTACTACCTTGCCTCTGATAGCGTCATCAGCCGCCGTGATAGCGCACTCCAGTACAGAAGGGTGTTCCATAAGGATACTCTCTATCTCGAAAGGTCCTATACGATAACCCGAAGCCTTGATAAGGTCGTCCGTTCTTCCAACATACCAGTAGTAGCCGTCATCGTCCATGTAAGCCGTGTCACCTGTGTGATACATACCAAATCTCCAAGCGTTGTCCGTTGCCTCAGGGTTTCTGTAATACTCCTTGAACAGTGCAGGGTTTTCGCCCCTCTTAGCGTAAACAACGATCTCGCCTGTTTCGCCTACCTTAACAGGCTTGCCCTCGTTGTCAACTATACCGATATTGTAAAGGGGTGTAGGCTTGCCCATGGAGCCAGGCTTTGGCTCCATGCCGTAAAGATTGCCCACAAGCACAGCTCCCTCTGTCTGACCGAAGCCCTCCATAAGCTTAAGACCTGTGTACTCATACCATTTGTTGAATACTTCAGGGTTAAGAGCCTCACCGGCGATACAGCTATATTTCAGTGAAGAAAGGTCATAGTTTTCAAGACCCTCCTTGATGAAAAATCTGTACATTGTCGGAGGTGCGCAGAAAGAAGTCAGCTTGTAATCCTGAATTACTTTCAGCACGTTTGCAGGAATAAATCTGTCGAAGTCATATACAAAAGTTGTTGCACCGCAGATGAACTGACCAAACATCTTGCCCCATGCACACTTTGCCCAGCCTGTCTCAGAAACAGTAAGGTGCAGTGAGTTCTCGTCAAGGTGGTGCCAGTGCTTAGCAGTGATAATGTGTGCCGCAGCCAGTGAATACTTGTGCAGTACCATTTTAGGATAACCGGTAGTACCGGAGCTGAAATACATGAGCATTGACTCAGTAACGTGTGTTTCGATTCTCTCAAAAGTCTTTGGGTACTTGTCCATTTCGCTGAGAAAATCTATCCAACCCTCTTTAGCACCATGAGTGATAAACTTCTCTTTCATGCCACTGTACTGTGCAAGAGCAGAATCCACCTGATTAGGAACATCGTCCTCCGCAGTTGCCACGATATAAGAGATAGAAGCAGCGTCAAAGCGGTAAACATAGTCTTTTTTCTTAAGCTGACAAGTTGCAGGCACAAGGATAGCGCCTATCTTCATAAGACCGTAAGCAAGGAACCAGAACTCATAATGACGCTTAAGAACAGCCATAACAAAATCGCCCTTCTTAACTCCGTGCGCCTGCATCATGTTCGCTACCTGACTGCTCTTTTCAGAAAGATCCTTGTAAGTGAAGATATGCTCCTCACCATCCTCGTTGACCCACTGCATAGCCACCTTATCAGGCACGTTCTTAGCCAGCTCATCTATAACGTCATATGAGAAGTTGAAGTTCTCAGGCAGGTCAAGCTTAAAGCTTTTAAGTCTGCCCTCGCTGTCAAGCTCCTCGTCAACAAATCTCTTATAAAAATCAGCCATTACAAAACTCATATATGAAATCCTCCGTTTTAATTATATCCTGTTTATCTCATGACAAATGCTCACTATGTCCTGCGGAACTTCCGCAATATACTTCGCACCTGCATTTTCAAGTTCTTCTCTGCCCCTGAAGCCCCATTCACAGCCAATGCAGTCAAGACCCGCATTTTTTGCCGTCATAACGTCCACATCAGAATCGCCGATAAGCACAGCTTCCTCAGCCTTGACCCCAAGCATGCCAAGAATATTGTATATTATCTCAGGCGCAGGCTTTGTCGGAACACCGTCCTTTTTGCCCTCGATCAGGTCAAAATCTTTCTCACCGAAAATATTCTTTACAATGTAGTTCACAAAGCCGTCAGGCTTGTTTGAAGCCACCGCCGTCATAATGCCCTCATTGCGAAGCGTGTCAAGCACCTCGCAGATATGCTCATAAGGCTTGGTCTTGTTCACACATCTCTTGTTGTATTCCTCAGAGAACTCAGCATGATACTTTTTGATGTTCTCCTCGCTTCTCAGCTTCTCAGGCAAAGCCCGCTCAACAAGCTTCAAAGTACCATTTCCCACTAAATGCTTGTAGGTATCATAATCAAACACAGGAAACCCATATCTCTCAAGTACCGCATTCATGGCGTCCGCAAGATCATAAATAGAATTTACAAGCGTTCCGTCCAAATCAAAAATAAATAGCTTTTTCATAAAACCAGCTATAAAAAAAGCCTTTCCTCCCTCCGACTTTCCATAAACTTGTCGGTCACCATGCACTAATTTTTACACTTATCGCAAGTTTATACATATATCATAACTTTGTACACTTATCATAAGTTTGTACATCAATCGCAAATTTATACACTTGTCTAAAAATCACGAGATTTATTATACACTGATATTGTGGCTTGTTTATGAACATACACACCTGTAATTGTTAAATTAAAATTCACAAAGATATCTATGTGATACATATTTATGTGAATAAGAAAATTGTTTTAAGCAAATATAGTCTGTTCAGCGAATATTTTAAGCCCTATACATATTAAAATAACTCCCCCAACTATCCTTGCCTTGCTTTTGAGTTTTCCGCTGAATTTGTTACCAAGCATAAACCCACAGAACGATAAGGCCGCCGTAACAACACATATAAACGCCGCCGACCTAACTATGCCCACGCCAAGTGCCGCAAAGCTTATGCCCACAGCCAGAGCGTCAACCGAAGTCGCAAATCCCTGCACCAACACCGCCCCGAAAGTGAGCCTGCCCCCTGTCTGGATCTCATCTTCCCCCGAACCGCATATCATGTTCAACCCTATGAATCCAAGCAGTATCAAAGCTATCCAGTGGTCGAACCTCTCTATGTACTCCGCAAAATTCATGCCCAGCGCATAGCCAATCGCAGGCATTATCCCCTGAAAAAGCCCGAATATGATACCGCACATCAATGCTCCCCTGACTCTCCCCTTTCTGACACAAAGCCCATTAGTCACCGATACCGCAAAAGCGTCCATAGAAAGTCCACACGCAGTAAGAAAAAGCTCAAAAATACTCATATAATCCCCCTGTATAATTTATAAAAACAGCTTTACATTCAATCTTGACTTCCCTTATATTTTTATCTGCACCCACACTTTTTACGCCTGCTACCACACCTTTTCTGTATGTGCGAACAGCGTTCGCCCATCGAAGCAACAAACCCATGCTTTCATCAAATAAAATAGCCTCCACTCAACAAAAAAAACGCCATCTCCGTAAAATACAAAATAACATCTTTGCATTTTCCGAAAACAGCGTCATACCGTTATATTTTGTTAATCCTCACACTTTGAAGCAAGAAGCGAGCTGTATTGATTTCTGAACTGCTCAAATCTGCCTTCGTCAAGAGCCTCTCTTATCTTCTCCGTGAGCGTGTTGTAGAAATACAGATTGTGCATAACTGCCAGCCTGCCGCCCAACTGCTCCTCAGACTTGAACAGATGACGAATGTACGCCCTGCTGTGATTACGGCAAGCAGGACAATCGCAATGCTCGTCAATAGGTCTAGGGTCAGTTTCATACCTTTTATTAGTGATGTGCATAATGCCATTCCATGTGAACAGCGTTCCGTGACGTGCATTTCTGCTTGGCATTACGCAATCAAAGAAGTCCACGCCTCTGTAAACAGCCTCGATTATGTTTGTCGGCGTGCCAACGCCCATAAGATATCTCGGCTTATCCTTTGGCATAAAAGGCTCGACCTTTTCGATAATGTTATACATTACCTCAGTCGGCTCACCTACAGCCAGACCGCCAATAGCAAAGCCCGAACAGTATTCCATTTCTCTTATGCGCTTCATATGCTCGATACGCAGATCCTCATAAGTACAGCCCTGATTGATACCGAACAGCATCTGATGCTTATTTATAGTCTCCTCAAGTCCGTTGAGCCGTTTCTGCTCAGCGACACATCTCTCAAGCCACCTTACCGTTCTATCACAGCTTGCCTTTGAATAGCTATGCTCAGCAGGGTTTTCCACACACTCGTCAAACGCCATTGCAATAGTAGACGCAAGGTGCGATTGTATCTGCATACTCTCCTCAGGACCCATAAAAATCCTGCGACCGTCAACGTGAGAGTTGAAGTACACGCCCCCCTCTTTGATTTTACGCAGCTTGGCCAAAGAAAATACCTGAAATCCACCGCTGTCTGTAAGAATAGGCTTGTCCCAATTCATGAACTTGTGAAGACCGCCCATTTTGTATATAATGTCGTCACCCGGTCTGACGTGCAAATGATAGGTATTGCAAAGCTCCACCTGAGTTTTAAGCTCGTTTTTTAAATCAATGGAAGAAACTCCGCCCTTTATTGCCGCCGAAGTTCCCACGTTCATAAAAACAGGCGTCTGTATAGTTCCATGAACAGTTTCAAACTGCCCCCTGCGTGCAGCACCCTCTTGTTTAAGTAATGTAAACATAAATTCTCCTTTATCATTCTATTATATCAGACGGCAGCCAGCCGACTGTGGCATTTTCCGTAATTACCAAAGACATTGTTTCATCTTCATCAAAGACCGATACCCGCTCACCTTTTCTGACAGCAGGAAACGATGACAAAAACTGATATACATGAGGCTTTTCATCAAAAAAATATATTTCACGGTCAGGAATAAGACCCTCGCCCTCTGAATACTCATCTCTGACCTTTGTCATATATCCATTTTTCTCAATTATCGTTATATCCTGCTTTTCCCAATCAATATAAACAGGTTTCATGTCACATGAAAAATCCTTTAAGACAGTTTTCTTTGGCACATCTGTATCCCAAATTATTCTATGAGAATAATTCTCGCCGCACTTATCAATGATAAACAAATTCATCTGACAAGCCTTCTTGATAGTCATTCCGCCGTCAATACATATCATTTTCTTTTTGCTGTCGATTATCGGAAGATTAGTCACATTTGAACGCTTATAATTGTATGTGGGATAATGCCCGAATACAAGCTGCTTTCCTGTTGGATTTTCTTTCCGTAAAAACCATGGAACAGTTATAGCATAAATATCATCTGTATTTCTCCAATCAGGACGGTTTTCAAGCCCTGCATGAACAAAAACATATTCCTCTGTTTCAAGGCACGTTGGAAGCTCTCTGATAAAAGATAACAGCTCACCATACTTCTCAACAACCTTTTCTCTTATCTCAAGCCAGTTGCCCTCCCAGCAGTCAACATATCCCAGCGTATTAGCCATTTGCCTGAACGTGTTATGCTCATTTCGGTAAAACTGCTGCTGAAACCGCTTGAACTCATAGTGATAAGCCATTCTCGAGCACATTATGTCATTATTGCCCATTAATAATATTGCCTTGTCGCTTTTATCGCAAAGAGCCTTGACATATTCAAGGGTCTTTATATTGTCACTGCCATGTTCAAGTATGTCGCCGACTATCACAAGATAGTCATTTTGCGGGTCATATTTTGCCTTTTTCAGCAGTCTATCAAAAAGCTTCCAATGGGTATGGATATCGCTGACAGCAAGAATCCTGCATTTTTCAGGCAGCGAAAGATCAATGATCTTATCCATTAATTCTCACCATTTCTAAGATCGTACATAGCCATACTTTCTCTTGTTCTGTGCTCATGTTTTTCATAATATCCAATAAGCTCTCCCGCATCATTTCTGAGAGCTATCATGTAAACGTCCTTATTTTCCTTTTCATTATGAAAAGTGTAGACTTTGTTGTTGCCCTTATCCTTTTTGAACCATGCAATGACCTGCTCTATCTTGTCATTAGAATCCCCATTGTGACAGCCCTTTATGGATCTGCCCACAAGAGCCGCTCCTCCACGCTTTTCATATCTTTTGACCGCTGTCGGGTTCATATATACTATCGTATGCTCAAGGTCGCAAATAACCACAGGTGCATCGTCTGCGTCAATAACGCTCTTAAAAAAGTTATTTTCCATTTCCGTTCTCCTTTATGATATCATTCCTGCCCCTTATTCCTTTAAGCACCATATCCAGAGGCACACCAAATATTTTTATGCAAAGCACCAATACAATAGGTATCGCTGTAAGTGCCAGATAAAGCTCCCAACGTTCAGGAAAAGCCTTTGCAAGATATGCCTGATAACCATAGTATGTGAGCATATAAACTATAGTCCTGTGCCAGAAGTACACCTGCAAAGTCCTGGATCCGCACTTTGTTATCAGTGGAATCTTCACATCAAGCCCAATACCAAGCACCGCCAAACAAAGCAGTGCCGAGATACCCATAACAAGAAGCCTGCTCAAAAAAGTGCAATCCATGTCCGTTGCTTCAGATATGGAAAAATAAGAGTTTCTTCCCGTAAGAAGCATTCTCAGCGGATAAACAAGCTTTGTTTTTCCAAAGCAGAAATAAGCCCAAATGCCTATCACCCCCAAGGACAGCACCCTTACATACCACTTCTTCACAAAATCAGCCACCTTTTCAGGGTCAAGCACATATCCGCAGTAGTAAAACGGGAAAAACACCACTATCCTGGATAGCTCATATTCATCGCCCACGCTAGGGTCATACCCTGCCGCAAGTGCCGTCACCATAGCCGCCGTAAGCACCGCCCAAGGTCTGCTGTTTCTTAACAGATAGCAAAGCACCATAAATGCCGCCATTGCGAACATATACCAATATACACCGTCGCCGCCTAAAAGGTCAAAGAAAATCTCGCCATCACTGTTTTCCTTGTCAAAGTCCGTCTGAAATCTCACCTGCGACCAATAATTCAGGCATTTCATTAACATTCCGATAACAACAAATCCAAGCGTCTTTCCAAGCACTTTCCTGCCGTCATCATGCCCCCTGTTGAAAAGTCCTGATATGAATATAAACAACGGCATATGAAAAGCATACAAAAACACAAATGCGCCGCTAAAAACCTTTGCCTGCGGTACACCTGTTTCACCGCCGCCGTCACCAAAAAGCTTGACAGTGCTGTCGTCTATCAAATGCCCCAAGACCACAAGCACTATAAGCAGAAATTTCAGATTGTCATATAAATACAGTCGTTTCTTCTCCCCTGACCTAACGTCATTCATATAGAAAAAACCTCCGTAAAACAAAGTTTGAAATGAGATATCACCGCCGCAGGCGATACCTTAATTCCTCACTCAGATATTATGAGCATACAATCACCAAAGCTGAAAAATCTGTATTTCTCCTCCACAGCTATCTTATAAGCGTTCATAGTGTTCTCGTATCCCATAAATGCAGAAACAAGCATAATAAGCGTGCTTTCAGGCAGATGAAAATTAGTAACAAGACCATCAAGCACCTTGAACTCAAAGCCAGGATAAATAAATATCTCCGTGTAACCGTCGCAAGGAACTATCTTTCCGTCATTGAATGCCGCAACGCTCTCCAGCGTCCTGCATGAAGTAGTACCAACCGCAATAACACGTCCACCATTTTTCTTCGTTTCGTTTATCATGTCTGCAGTTTCACGGCTAAGCTCATAGTGCTCTCTGTGCATCTTATGGTCAAGGACCTTGTCCTCCTTAACAGGTCTGAACGTGCCAAGACCAACGTGCAGAGTAACATACGCAATATTCACACCCATTGCCTTTAAGTCCTCAAGCTGCTGCTCAGTAAAATGCAGACCGGCAGTCGGCGCAGCAGAAGAACCAAGCTCATGAGCATAAACCGTCTGGTATCTGTCCTTGTCCTTCAGCTTTTCAGTAATGTAAGGCGGCAAAGGCATCTGACCTATCTCGTCAAGTGTGGCAAAGAAATTCTCCTCGCACTCAAATCGTGCGATACGGTTTCCGTCCTCCAACACATCAATTATCTCCGCCTTCAGCTTACCACCGCCGAAAACAAATCTTGTGCCGATCTTGGCTTTTTTTCCGGGTCTGCAAAGAATCTCCCAGACCATGTTCTCTTTCTGCTCCACAAGCAAAAACTCAATGAACGAGCCTGTGTCCTCACGCTCGCCGTATATCCTCGCAGGAAGCACCTTTGAATCGTTAAGCACAAGCAAGTCACCTTTTTTGAGATAATTGCATAGATTATAGAAATGGTCGTGTACCACCTCTCCCGTCTGCCTGTTTATCTTCATCATTCTTGAAGCATTTCTAGGCTCGACAGGGGTCTGTGCAATAAGCTCCTGCGGCAGGTCATAATAAAAATCCGATCTTTTCATATTGTTGATATCAAGCATTTTAAATATCTCCTATTTATTTAAAATATAATAATTATAATAATGTAGAGAACAGCGTCCTCTACGTCCCACTCTCACCATTCTCAAAGTCCTTATTCCAACAACTGTCATCATTTTTTTAAGCAATTTAATTTCATATAAACTTATTAATTTACAGAAAATTAAAATATTTTTATCTATATGTATTGACAGAACGCTAAATATTTGTTATCATTAAACAGAACAGATAGAGGTGCAGTTGAAATGAGTATCATTTTTCGTGTGACCCCACACAACAGCGTCCCAACGCCTATGGTAAATGAGAAAGGTAAAACTGCCGAAGCGGAGTATCGGGAACACTCCTGCTGACTGTTAGTTTAATAGACTATCAGTTGTCATCATTACAAATGGTGGAGTGCTATCGGCATAAATTTTTATGTCAACATTCTTATTATATTGTATGATGAACTGGTTTTCAACCAGTTTTTTTATTATTTGTTTATTTTTTATGTTTTGTGCAAAATAACATTTGAACAGCGGCATATTTTAGTGTATAACGCCAAAGAAAATTGTTACCATGGCACAGGAAAAGGAGTTTTAATATGAAAAAGTACAATGTCGGTATCATCGGTGCAACAGGAATGGTAGGTCAGAGATTTTCTCTGCTTCTTGACAAACACCCATGGTTCAATGTAGTATGCGTTGCCGCTTCACCACGTTCGGCAGGCAAAAAGCTCAAGGACGCAGTTGCAGGCAAGTGGAAGCTTTCAGAGCCTCTGCCGGAAGCTATCGGTGAGCTTACAGTTCTGAACGCCGAGGAGGACGTTGAGAAGATCGCTTCAATGGTAGATTTCGTATTCTGCGCAGTTGATATGAAGAAAGACGAGATAAGAGCCCTTGAAGAAAAGTATGCAAAGGCTGAATGCCCTGTTGTATCAAACAACTCCGCACACAGACATACTCCTGATGTTCCAATGGTCATTCCTGAGGTAAACCCTGAGCATATCGAGATAATCGCTTCACAGAGAAAAAGACTTGGCACAAAGAGAGGATTTATCGCAGTTAAGTCTAACTGCTCACTCCAGTCTTACGTTCCTGCTCTTGCTCCTCTTATGGATAAGTATAAGGTAACAAAGGCTCTTGCCTGCACATATCAGGCAATTTCAGGCGCAGGCAAGACATTTGAAAGCTTCCCTGAGATCCTTGACAACGTTATCCCTTATATCGGCGGCGAGGAAGAAAAGTCTGAGAAAGAGCCTCTTAAGATCTGGGGCCATATCGAGGGCGACGTTATCGTTGACGCAACAGCTCCAGCTATCACAACACAGTGCCTGAGAGTTCCTGTTTCCGACGGTCACACAGCAGCAGTTTTCGTATCATTTGAGAATAAACCTTCTAAGGAAGAGATCCTTCAGGCTTGGAAAGATTTCAGCGGTGTTCCACAGGAGCTTCAGCTTCCAAGCGCTCCAAAGCAGTTCCTTAACTACTTCACAGAGAACGATCGTCCACAGGCTAAGCTCGACAGAAACCTTGAGGGCGGTATGGCAGTTTCTATAGGCAGACTGAGAGAAGATTCACAGTATGACTATAAGTTCGTTTGCCTTTCACACAATACACTGAGAGGTGCGGCAGGCGGAGCAGTTCTGCTGGCTGAGCTTCTTGCAGCAAAGGGCTATTTTGACTAATATAACACATATATACGCACGAAAGGAGTGCTGTTTATGAAAAAGACTATTTTCACAGGTGCAGGCGTTGCTATCGTTACACCTATGAACGCTGACGGCTCTATCAACTTTGACAAGCTGGGCGAGCTTATCGATTTCAACATCGATAACGGCACAGACGCTATCATAATCTGCGGAACAACAGGCGAAAGTGCTACCATGACAGACGAGGAGCATATCGAGTGTATCCGCTATGCTGTTGAAAAGACAAATCACAGAATTCCTGTTATCGCAGGCACAGGCTCAAACCATACAGAGTATGCCGTAAACCTTTCTAAGAAGGCTGAGGAGCTTGGCGCTGACGCTCTGCTTTGTGTTACACCTTATTATAATAAGACTTCACAGGCAGGACTTATCGCACACTTCTCCGCTATCGCAAAGGCTGTTACACTGCCTATCATTCTTTACAACGTACCGTCAAGAACAGGCGTGAACATTCTTCCCGAGACCTGCCGTGAGCTTGCAAAGATAGATAATATCGTTGCTATCAAGGCAGCAAGCGGAAACATCAGCCAGATAACACAGGTGGCAGCTCTCTGCGGCGATGACCTTGATATCTATTCAGGCAACGACGATCAGATAGTTCCTATCATGGCTCTGGGCGGAAAGGGTGTTATCTCAGTTCTTTCCAACTGTATGCCATTTGAAACACATGAGATCACACAGCTCTGCCTTGATGGAAAGTACGAGGAAGCAAGAGAAAAGGTATTCAAGACCCTTGGTTTTGCAAAGGCACTTTTCAGCGACGTAAACCCTATCCCTGTCAAGGAAGCTCTTAACCTTATGGGCTTTGAGGTCGGCGAGTGCCGTCTGCCGCTTGTAAGAATGAGCGATGATAAGATAGAAAAGCTGAAAGCGTCAATGAACGCTCTCGGACTTATCAAGTAAAAAATACAAAGGGCGGAGAAATTCGCCCTTTATGTTTACCATTATAAAATTGTACTAATGTAAGGGTTGGCGTCCCCGACAGCCCAAACGCTGTCTTTGACATTATCACTTACGTTTATCTACAAATCAAAAAGAAAAGGAATGATATAAATGACAAAGATCGCAATATGCGGTGCCTGCGGAAAAATGGGCAGGTTCATATATGACGTTATATCAGAGCGTGACGACTGCACAGTAAGCGCAGGTATCGACAAATTTGGCGAGGCTTATGCAGACTTCCCTGTAGTAAAAGAGCCTGCCGACCTGCCTGAAAAGCCTGATGTAATAATCGACTTCTCACACCCTTCCGCACTGGACGGACTTCTCAGCTATTGCCTTTCAAACGGCACTGCCCTTGTTATCGCAACAACAGGCTACACTGAGGAAGATACAGCGAAGATACACAAGGCTTCCGAGCAGATACCTGTTTTCTTCACATTCAACATGACCCTTGGTATCAATCTTCTTGCAAATCTTGCAAAAACTGCCGCAAAAGTTCTTGGCGGTCAGTATGATATCGAGATAATCGAGAAGCACCATAACCAGAAGATAGACGCTCCGTCAGGCACTGCTATCATGCTTGCAGATGCAATAAACGAGGAGCTTGACAACAAGTATCACTATGTTTACGATCGTCATTCTGTAAGAGCAAAGAGAGAAAAGACCGAGATCGGTATGCACTCTGTCCGTGGTGGCACTATTGTTGGCGAGCATGAGATAATCTTTGCAGGCAGAGATGAAGTCATCTCCCTCAAGCACGAAGCTCATTCAAAGCAGGTTTTCGCTGTTGGTGCAGTGAATGCAGGCGTTTTCCTTTGTGGAAAGCCGGCAGGACTTTACGCAATGAGCGATCTTCTTGCTTCACTTTAATTAAATATCAGATACAGTGGGCGTCCTTGACGTCCTGCTCTTTCGGAGATTTTTTTACACTCTCAGGCTGCTGTTTTATACGGCAGCCTTTTTTATACAAAAAAATAGCCGTGCGTGAATTTTTTCCGCACAGCCATTTCATTACATATTCTTATCAAGCTCCATAGAAGTTTTCTCACGCTTTGTGAGCTTTTTCCATTGTACTTTGTACTCTGCATAGACCATTTTCCACTCGGCTTCATCAGGAACATATCCACCGAAGCAGGTCTTTTCAAAAAGATCTATAAGACCGCCAAGCTCAACTTCACGCCTCTTAACAAGATATTCTCTTATCATTTCAGGCGTGTATCCCGATAGCTTATCATTAGAAGCTATGGTCAAAAGCCTTACCACCCGCCTGTAAAGCCTTATGACTTTTTCTCCGTTATCTCTGAATTTAAGTGACAGTCGGAAAAATACCTCGATAATTCTGTTAAGGAACACGAAAACCACAAGCACAAACGCTACACCGATAAACAGTGCGATCCTGCTGAAATAGCTTACAAAAGTTGAAACATCAAAGTTCGTACCATTTGCACTGTAGTCACGCTGATAGCCCGGAACTGTCGGGTCAAAAGTCATCCAGCCAATGCCTGTGATAAAGACCTCTACAAAAGCGTGAGCATGGCTATCTCTTACCACAAACTCTCCACGTTCATTCTTTTCATATGCTGCAAAACCCTCAACATACCTTGCTGGAAGTCCCAGCATTCTCGCCATAAGCGTCATGCTTGTGGCATAGTTCGTGCAGTTTCCACGCTTGCTCGTGAAAAGAAAATATGCGATAGACTCATCGTCAGGCTCATACTCGTTATCGTAAACATAGTCGTTCTGCTCAAAATAATCCACAAGCGCCTGAGCTTTCTCATAATCATTTTTGCAGTTTTCCGTTATGCTCTTTGCAAGAGCCTCCATTTTTCCACCTTTATCGTCATATGCAGAAACGTCTGTGTACAACGCATATATATTATAAATATTCACCGATTGATTTGATGTGACATCTCCGTTTGTCAAGCCGTAAGAAAGCAGCAGTTTGAACTGATTTTCAGTCATATCAAGATTTGCCGCAGCCTGTCTTTCGCTCTCCGTTTCAGGGATATACTCAAAGCTGATGCCAAGCTTATTTCCTGCGGTGTCATATGGTCTGTAGACCTCGCTGTGAGTTGTTTTGATATAAACGTTGTTCTCCCCTGGGGTTATCATCAGCGGGGCAGGGATATAGCTAGGAGTAAAGCTGTCGCTAAACTGATTCATGACTGCCTTTTCACTGAACAGATCATCAGGAAACTGTGACTTTTCCACGCCAAGATCCTTGCTGTAATCCTTATCCGCAAGTGACTTTGCTATGCTGTAAACATAGCTCGGTGAGTTCACCTCATTGTCACCGTAAAGATGAACATTTTTGTCAAAATGAAAATTGTAGAAGCTATCGTCAGTCACCCACTTCTCGTTTCTGAAAAGGTCAAAGGCTTGTCTTCGGAGATAAATGACCTGTTCATCAGAAGTTGTAGTGAAGTTGAAAAGTATCTCGCCCGTTGCGTCTGCGCCAAATCTTGGGGAAGACTCATCACTAAGATTGTCATATGTGCCACTGCTTTTGATATTCACATCAAAGAAGTTGCTGTTTTTTTCAAGATAAGATGTCTTTGAGGAAGTCGGCATAAGCATTGCAAGCGCACCCACAAGGGTAACGAAAACCGCCGATGCCGCCACATAAGAGCCGTTTATAACAAGGTCATGCTTGCTCTCGTCTGAAACAAGTCTGCTGTGCACCATAAGTGCAATGAACACAGTGAGCATTATGGTTATGTCAAGAGTATCCATTGAGTCGGCACGCTTTCCGTAAATAAAAAACGGAAAAAGCACAACGAGCATCGTTCCAAAACTTCTGTATCTCACAATGGTGAAATAATAAAGCACCGAAATGATAAAGAAGCCTAGTCCCACAAACAGGAAGTAGAAATATTCATCTATCTGACCTATCTCCTGCCTGTTTACATAAAACCAATTGATAAATGATTTTCCGGAATGTTCAAATCCAGCACGAAGAAGCTGAAAGCCCAAAAACAGCACTGCCACCATAAGGGCGGTATAGACAAGACCTCGCAGGACTTTTTTCGGCTTCAGCCACTCAAAAAGAGCAAACAGCAGACATTCATATACCACATATCCAAAAGTATAAAGTCTTACATTGTCTACAAGATAGGTCTTAAAGATTATGTTCATGACCACTGCTCCAAGGAGCAGAGGCAAAGCATATTTTGAAAGAATATTCACAAGGGTGTTTTTTATCTGAGCAGTTTTAGTATTCAAAAGCCACACCCCCTATGTCATTTTACGAAACTCGAAAGTTTCGTCTACAAGCCACATATTTTCTGTCTGCTTATCAAGACCGCTAAGACGTGTCACTACGAAAGAGCCGTTAAATTCTTCCATGAGAGAAGAAAATTCCCCCTGAGAAGTCGCCATGCAGGCTGTGAAGCAGATAGGAGCTGTCTTGCCTATCTCATGAGAAAAGGCAAAGCGCTTTTCCTGCGGATATGGTGCTATTGCCGCAAGATTGTTTTGAAGTTCTATTATATCACCTGCCTGCTTTATTTTCATGCTTTTCCAGCCGTCAAGATAATAATTATACTCACTCTCAAAGCCCTCCATGATAAGCATTGAAAGCATTGCAAGGCTCGCTTCGACTATATTATCAATATTCATAGCAAACATGGGGTCATGATTTCCGCTTGGTATATCAAGGAAAAACGCCTGACTTGAAGCCGTGACCTTTTCATCAAGGCGCACCATAAGCTCGTCACGCTTTGAAGAAAGCTTCCAGTTTATTCTTTTCAGCGGGTCGCCTATCTCATACTGTCTGTGGTCATAGCCCGGAACGCCTGTAAGGCCAAGTGCATTTTCATCTGATTCGCTTTCGTTATCGTCAAATGAAGCGTTCTCGGAAGTTGCTTTAAGAAGCTCTGTTTGAGAGCCAGTGTCAGGGATATTCGGCATTATCTTTATTTTTCCCACGGCTTTTTCATAACGTGAACTGTCAAGGTGCAGGGTGATTATTCCAAGATAGTCATGCAAACGTATGCTTTTTATTTTCACTGTGCCAAGACCTGCATAGCGTGTTTTCAGCTTAACGCTGACGCTTTGCTGTCTGCCGCCTGCCACGATAGTTTTAAATTCAAGTGGGCTTACAGCACCGATATTATCTGAACACTCTGCCGTTACCTCAACAACGCATGAGGGAATAATGCGTATTGCATTTAAAAGCATTATGTCAGCGTCAAACTCCTCGTTCTTTGCACTTATTTCTGTGGAAAGCTTTATGGCTGCCACAAGTTTACGCTTGGTAATGAGAAGTGCCGCAAGAGATATCACAAAGGCTATAGCTAAAAGATAAAGCACAAGCGTACCACCGCTTCCGTTTATATAAACTCTAAGCAGTATCGCCACCGCTACGCAGGTAAGATAACCTAAAAGATTTTTCATGGGGTCATATCCTCTATTTCTCTATTGCGTCAGGTGATTTTACTGTAAGAGCGATATTTTCAAGAGCTTCCCTTTCATTTTCAAAGGCGGATTTGCCTTTTGGAGAAAGCATAAGTCTATGTGCAAGAACGTCAGGCATAACAGCCTTGACATCATCTGGCATGACAAATCCTCTGCCCTGAACAAAGGCATAGGCTTTTGAAGCTTTGAGCAGTGCGATGCTTCCACGGGGAGAAACGCCAAGCTTTACATAATCTGAATTTCTTGTTGCGGTAACAAGGCTCAGGATATATTTTCTCACAGAAAGCTCTGCGGTTACATTTTCAGCGTAACCCATAAGCTCACGGACGTTTTCAAGGGTCATGACAGGCTGGATATTCTTTGCAAAGCCTGATCTTTCGGCTCTTGACATGATATCAAGCTCATCATCATATGAGGGATAGCCCATTGATATCTTCATAAGAAATCTATCCATTTGGGCTTCAGGCAAATGATAAGTGCCGTAAGTTTCCACAGGGTTTTGTGTGGCAAGCACCATAAAGGGCAATGGAAGTTCATGAGTTTTACCGTCAATGGATATCTGATGTTCTTCCATGACTTCAAGCAAGCTTGACTGAGATTTTGGGGAGGCTCTGTTTATTTCGTCTGCCAAGAGGAAATTGCACATTGCCACACCCTCTTTATACTCAAGCTCATGAGTTTTCTGGTCTATCATAGAAAAGCCAACGATATCGGACGGCATAACGTCAGGGGTAAGCTGGATACGGTTATATTTGCCGTCCACTGACCTTGCAAGGGCTGATACAAGCTGAGTTTTGCCTACTCCAGGCACGTCCTCGATAAGAACATGACCGCCGCAAAGCATGGCTGTTATTATTTTAAGCACAGAGTCGGTCTTGCCGACGATAACTTTTTCGATATTATCTGTGAGAAGTTTTACCTTTTCGTTCAATTTTTTTATCCCCCTTTTTATCAGGTGTTCTGTTTGGTGTGAGCGATATCATTTTTCTTTTTAAAAGCACCACATTTTCGATACCTGTGGTATGCGGGAACATATCAACAGGCTGGATAAGCTGTGCTTTATAGCCTATTTTTGCAAGAAGCTTCAAATCACGCTCGAGAGTTTCTATTTTACAGGAAACGTAGACTATCTTTTCAGGTCTGAGTTTACCCAAGGCTTCAACAAATTCTTCTGTTGTGCCTGCTCTTGGAGGGTCAAGGAAAACTGCATCACAGCTCTCACCTGCCTGCGCAAGCTTTGTCATGAACTCACCTGCGTCCTCATTATAAAACCTGATATTGTCAAGCTTATTGAGCTTGGCATTTGAAACTGCGTCCTTTACGGCTTCGGCATTAAGCTCAACGCCTGCCACGTCTGCACCGCTTTTTGCAGCGATAAGACCGATAGTACCTGTTCCGCAATATGCGTCGATAACTTTATCGCCTTTTTTAAGCTCCGCACAGGAAACTGCTTTAGAATAGAGCTTTTCGGTCTGCTCGGGGTTCACCTGATAGAAAGAATGAGGCGAAATTCTGAACTTACAGCCGCAAAGCTCATCGGTGATATAGCCTTTGCCGTACATTATAATATCACGATCGCCCAAAGTAAGAGGAACTCTGCCTTTATTTACATTCTGAATGATAGTGGTTATATACGGGTGTTTCTCGGTGATAGCTTTAACGAAATTTTTCTTTGCAGGAAATATGGGGGTAGCTGTAACTAGCACGAGCATCACCTCGCCTGTTGTTTGAGAGGTACGGATAAGGGTATGCTTAAGAAGACCCTGATCGCTTTCTTCGTTATATGGAAGGATACGGAAGTCAGCCATAAGCTCTTTAAGGGTAGCGACTATTTGCTGTGCTCTTATATCCTCCAAAAAGCAATCGTCAGTTATTACCATGCTATGGGTAGAGGACTGATATACTCCTGAGACGATACGCTTTGAGCTATTGACCTTATAGACAGTTTGGACTTTATTGCGATAATTATAGGGGTCGTCCATAGTTATTATCTGCTGAGGTCTGCAAAAGCGGCTCAACATTCTATCGGCTTTTGCCTGCTTCCATTCTATTTGCTGGGCGTAGGCCTTATCCAACTGACAGCCGCCGCAGCGTTTAAAGCAGCTACATTTTTTCTCGCCTGTTGACTTATCGATAGTGGTATGTTTATTCATCACATTTACTCTTTTCATTATGTATAAATTTTATTTTAAGTATACCATTTTATATGAATAATGTCAACAAACGTGGCTATAACATTTATATTTAGCAGTATGCTCATGGGTTATAGCTAAGGTGTGTCGGTATAAATATTCAATTTTCAAGCTTCAGACGGAGTGCAGGAAGTGCTTTTCTGTGCGATCAGAACCTCTCATCGTGTTCACCTAACTCACGTTGACAAAATGTTTCCTCATACACTGTCGCTCCGCAAGGTTTCCGATTTGTGGTGAAACCTCTTCTACTTATACACGAAAAGTGGGTTTTTTGTTGCAGAAAAAATGCAACAATTGCAGAAATGTTGCCAAATTAAATTATAAATCATTTGTTTGCACAAATTTCGGGGTGTGAATTGGCGGATTTGACGGAAAACACATGAAAAATGTATAGTATTTGGGTATAAAAATACCGCCTCGCCGTAGCGGAGCGGTTATTAACTAATATTTGAGTTCAGGAGGTAACTGCTTTTCTCGAATGTCTGTCTCTGATACTTCTATACGAGAAATATGAAAAGGTTTTTTACAGTCATTGCACCAAACATCTCCATATCCTTTACCACTGCTTATTTCAAGCAATCTGTAATCTGTATTTTCTTGTCCGCAATATGGGCATTTGCCTGCTTTATGGAGCTGCTTTATACTCGCTAGATTGTCAAGCCATTTCATACTATCACCTCTTTGTAACCAAGCTATAAAATAATCGTTCAAACCTATAAGCTTGTTTTTCCATTAAATCTAAGTTTTGCTGAGCATATGCTTTGCCATGTTTCTTTAGCTGTAAAACGTGGCACTTTTCATGCAATATGGTTTTTACTAATTCCTCTTCAGAAGAAAATGCACTTGAGAACATCGGGATAAACGTACTTTCCTGCAAACTTTGAACACCACGCACAGCATTTGCTGTGGTCTGAGCGGATAACGTACACTAAGTCCTGCGTTGAAACGAAAATTTACTCACACGCTCACGTGGAGCGTGACAGGTACGGAAAAAGCTACAAATGAGATTTTGCGGATTTCAACTCACACGCTCACGTGGAGCGTGACGATGTGGTCGACAAAATCAATCGCTGGTATGATATTTCAACTCACACGCTCACGTGGAGCGTGACAGGGCTATCGCCACTATAGAACTGCCGCAGATCTTATTTCAACTCACACGCTCACGTGGAGCGTGACGCATAGCCAATTTGATAATCGGCGTTGTGGGTTTATTTCAACTCACACGCTCACGTGGAGCGTGACCAACTCATATAGTCAAGGTTAGCTTGCTGGGAGATTTCAACTCACACGCTCACGTGGAGCGTGACGAAATAAAAGAAAGGGCGAGCAGTAAAGCGGAAATTTCAACTCACACGCTCACGTGGAGCGTGACGTCCGAGGGTATTTCTACGGTTGACCCCTCGTTAAATTTCAACTCACACGCTCACGTGGAGCGTGACTGAGTTGTATATTGGTTTTGTCAATATCACTTGACACATTTTATTCGAACAAGAATTATGC
>NZ_QTWZ01000022.1:0-32084 GCF_003461385.1 Ruminococcus sp. AF17-1AC | reverse complement strand
GCATAATTCTTGTTCGAATAAAATGTGTCAAGTGATATTGACAAAACCATTTTAAAGAACGGATAAGTCCTGTCGTGTATCGGAACAACACGAATACCACTTTCGGTCTTGCTCTCCGCCACCTTGAAGCAATGCTCTTCGATGTTGACATTCTCACGTTTCAGGTCAAGCAGCTCGGACACACGAACACCGCTGTATATCAGCATCATTACGATCTGTGCGTAGAGATTGCTTTCCTGCAACCACAGAGCATCTATTTCTTCCCTGCTGAAAGGAGAATGGTCTGTCTTGTTCGGGTTCTTGTCCTTGAACTTGATAATATCCACATACTCAGAGTAATCTTTCATGCAGATCTCATACTTCATGGCATACTCATACATCTGGCTGAACAGTACTTTCAGCTTACGGAGTGTGGGATAGTTCTTACCGCAGTTGTCCACAACGCCCTGCAAGTCTGTTAGCTTTAATTCCTTGAATACTCTGTCGTGCAGGGGTTCACAGGTATTATACGATGCTTTGTAGGCTTTTGCGTTACTATCCAGATCGTGGAGGTTTTTCTGCCGACCACTTCTCAAAGACTTCGGCAAAGGTGATCTTGGAAGCTTCAATGTCATAGGGATTCTTATTGTAGACCATGAGCATTTCAAGCCCTTTAGCCATGGTCGGAGCATAGCCGATAGTGATGTATTGCTGCTTACGCTTGCCTGTCTCGGTATCAATATCCCAGCCGACTGTCTTGCGGACGATGTAGGGATTCAATGCCAACAACTTAAGCGTAATTGGCATTGCACCCCTCAGACCCCGAATCTGAATAAAAGAAAAAGAGATTTTTATGAGAAAAAAACGAATAAAAAAACAGAAAAACAAGCGTGACATTTTCCTGAAAATCAGAGTCACCGATGAAGAGCTTGAAGCGTTCAAGCGTAAGTATAAAAACAGCGGGATGCGAACTTTTTCAGGTTTTGTAAGAGCTATGTTGTTGGACGGTTATATCGTTCATTTCAATGAAGATAAACTTCATGAAATATACCGTCTTGCAACTTCCATTTCCAACAATATCAATCAGATCATTGTTCAGGTTAGCAGCAACGATAATTCTTTCGATAGCGACTTTGCTGAGATCAAAGAGAAGATGGCACAGATATGGCAGCCGCTGAACTATTTTTACATGTAAAGTTTTGCAGCTGAGACACTGAATGAATACAATGCGCACTGCACTGGATTTTATCTTCTTTTTGCTGCGCTCTTCACAAAAATAATTACAATCATTTCGCAGAGCTAGACTCTGGAATATTTATCCGCTATAATGGATTCACAACAATGATTTATGGAGGCGATTTTTATGTTTAAAATACCTGAACTCGCAATGCCGAGAACACGCAAGGTCACGACCATCTGCGACGGTAAGAAAGAGGTCTGGGACGATTACGAAGAAACGAAGAATTTCTTTCTCAAGCAGATGATGACTACATAGGGTGAGGAACGTGACCGAGTAGAGTGTATTTACATTCAGCTCATACACGGGTTGGAGGAGTGTTCGGACGAGGATGAATAAGAGAAGATAATTAAGAACTCTCGGCTGAATCTACTGGGAGTTCTCTTTTTTAAAAAATGAATAAATACTTGATCTCGAAAACGAATTGTGATATAATATATACAATAAATGACTTTTCGGTTTTATTATATTGTTGGAATTTCAAGAACAGGGAGTGATAGTATGGCAGGCAGAAGAAAAGATATTCCAAAAGGAATGCCAAATTACAGCGATCTTATTAATCCAACCCTTGAAGCTTTGCAAGCTCTTGGAGGATCTGCAACTATTAATGAGATTTATTCCGAAGTAATCAATAATATGCATTTATCTGAGGTTATAATTGATTTTCCCCACTCTGATAAATCAAGTCAAACAGAGATACAGTACAGATTGGCCTGGGCAAGAACCTATCTTAAAATATATGGTATCATTGAGAAAACTCAGCGTGGGGTATGGGCGATTTTGCCAGAACATAAAGATCTGCATCAAATTAATGTAGATGATTGTGTAAATACAGTCCGTAGTCTTTCAGCAGATAAGAAAGATACACATAATGATCCAAAAAAAGATAACAATCTTGAAGATGATGGCATCGAGTTCCCTGATGAGAATAAACCTTGGCGAGAAAGACTGCACAATATCTTGCTTTCAATGAACCCATTTGCCTTTGAACGATTAGCACAGCGAGTGTTAAGAGAATCTGGTTTCTATGAAGTAGAAGTAACGAAAAAAACAGGGGATGGCGGAATTGATGGCTACGGGAGAGTAAAAATAAATGGTATGTTCAGCTTCAAAGTCGCTTTTCAATGCAAACGATACAGTGGAAGTGTCCCTTCAAGCGATATCAGAGATTTCAGAGGTTCTTTAACTACTGATATTGAAAAGGCTTTGTTTATTACAACAGGATCATTCTCAAAGCCTGCCCAAGATGAAGCGATGACGCCAGGAAAAATCCAGATTGACCTTATTGATGGCGAGGACTTGATTAATAGACTTGCAGAGTTTAAAATTGGTCTGACTCCTGTAACAGAGTATGAAATTGACGAGAAGTATTTTTTGCAAATATAAATCCTCCTGCATCGCCACAAATCGAGCAGGGTAACTAACATATAACTAACAAAACAGCCTTAAAACAACGTAATACTGTGAATGCACTTTATCAAAGAGATAATTTCATTCTCATTTATCAAACCGTTTCGCAGAAATGCGAAGCGGTTTTTTTTATACCCGATCCTAACTGTCAAAATGCACAACCAAAACATCTGTTCGTTGTCAATTTAGCTGAATATCCCCCTGCTTATTGTAAATAACAGCAAAATATGATATAATTATTACTGATAAATTAACTTTTAGGAGATAACTGCTATGACGAATGAATACATAAAACCGCCCGTTGAGATACGCTACAAAAATGAACTTGACGCCTTGAAAAGTGTTGATATTGGTAAAAAGCCTGAAAATTGGGTGCTGTCGCCAAAGGCAGTGCGAACATTCATATTAGGAGGAAGCATCAAAACTACCGATGGCAAAATGCAGATAAAGCGCAAATTCTATGGCAATGACGCACTTGTTGAGCGCTGTATAATCACCCTTGCTGGAAATCGCGGACTTATGCTGGTGGGTGAGCCAGGCACTGCTAAAACTATGCTCTCTGAGCTTCTCTCTGCTGCCTGCTGCGGCATAAGCACGAACACAGTTCAGGGTACGGCAGGAACTACCGAAGATATGATAAAATATAGCTGGAACTATGCCATGCTTCTTTCAAAAGGTCCGTGCCGTGAAGCCCTTGTGCCTGCCCCCCTGCTCATAGGCATGGAACAAGGCATTTTCGCACGATTTGAGGAAATAACTCGTACCCCTGCAGAAATCCAAGATAGCCTTATTTCTGTAATGAGCGACCAGATACTCAATATCCCTGAGCTTGAAAACGAAGGAATTGTTTTCGCCAAGCAAGGATTTAATATAATCGGTACTGCAAACACCCGTGATAAGGGCGTAAATGAAATGTCAGGTGCTTTGAAAAGACGTTTCAATTTTGAGACTGTCGAGCCTGTTCGTGACGTAAGGCTCGAAAAAGAGATCATTATCCGTGAAGCACAAGACCTTGCAAAAACAGGTCATATCGACCAGCCTATAGACACCGACGCTGCTGAACTTCTTGCTGTCACATATCATGAGCTTCGTGAGGGCGTTACCTCAGAGGGAACAAAGCTTGAAAAACCAAACGCCGTTATGAGTACAGCCGAAGCTGTGTCCGTTTTCTATCAAACTATGAGCAGTGCATATTATTATGGTGACGGAAAAACTGATCTCAAAGAGCTTACGCAGAATCTTTTAGGAGCAGTTTGTAAGGAAAACAAAGACGACCTTGAAAAGCTCAAAAGCTATTTCAGGATCGCTGTTAAGGAAAAAAGTGCAAGTGAGGGAGGCATATGGACAGAATATCTGGATACAGCCAAGTATCTGAAATAATACCTTTTGACTATTCTCAGCCATTTCTGCTTTTTCCTGTAAGACACCACAGCCCTATCTGCTCGTGGCAGCTCATCAGAGCAATTAAAGAATATCAGCCCGATGTCATACTTATAGAGGGTCCTGAAAACGCCAATGATATGATAGGTGTGTTGACGGACGAGAGAACAAAACTCCCTGCGGCTTTCTATTATTACTACAAGGACAGAAAAAAGCTTATCAGTGATGAAGCCGAGGACTATAAATGCTACTACCCTTTTATCTATGCTTCACCTGAGTATAACGCTCTGAAAACAGCCGCAGCCATGGATATAGAAGCACGCTTTATAGATCTTCCCTACAGCGAGATACTTATTACCACAGCCGTAAATAAAGGCCTTCGCAGTAATAAGGACAAACACAGCTACACTGATGACAGCAGACTTATATACAGCAAATTCTGCAAAAAGCTTTGCGAGAAAACAGATCTAAGGACCTTTGAAGAGTTCTGGGAGAAGTATTTTGAGATAGAGGGACTCAGACTATCTGTACAAGATTTTGTACAGCAAATGTACACCTACTGCATTATCACACGAAATGACGAAACAGAAGATGATCTTGCGGCAGACGGCACTCTTGCAAGAGAAAACCATATGGCTCTGCGTATCAAAGAAGCACTTAAAGATAACAAAAAAGTCCTTGCTGTAACAGGCGGATTCCACAGTTTGGGACTTTATGAGCTTTTGAAAAGTGATAATACTCAAAAAGAAAAGCTTCACAAGCTCTCTCAAAAAGATGAGGGCTGTTTCCCCGTAGCTTATTCTTATGAAGCAGCAGACGCTCTCAGTGGATATGCCTCTGGTATCCAGCGTCCTTATTTTTATGATTGCGTGATGAACAAGCTAATTCACTGCGATGACCCGGCAGGTGTTTATAGCGACACAGTTCTTGACCTGCTCATAGGCACAGTGAGAGCCTGTGATAAACATGATATCCCAGTGTCAATGGCTGACGCTTCCGCAGCGCAGTCTATGATGAGTGGACTTGCCGCACTTCGTGGCTGTCATGAATGTGGACTTTACGAGCTTGAGGACGCCATAATCTCGTCATTTATCAAGGGAGAGAAAACAATATCCTCCGCCCTGCCTATCGACCTTATGCACAAACTTGCCACAGGCGACAAGACAGGTCATATAGGTGATATAAACCACGTTCCTCCGCTTATCGCTGATTTTGAAGAACAGTGTAAAAGATTTCGACTTAAAATAAAAACAGTAACCCCTAATAAGACGGAAGTTTCACTTTTTACCACTGCAAACGGCATGGAACTAAGCAGATTTTCCCACAGAATGGTGTTTCTAGGCACAAACTTTGCCCAGCGAACAAAAGGACCTGATTTGCATAGGCGAAAAGACAGAAGCCGTGTCCGTGAAGAATGGGTATACAAAAAAGTTCCTGCCACAGACGTTGCACTCATAGACCATACTGCCGACGGCTTCACCATTGAAGAAGCCTGCCGCACCTGTGCTTCAAGAACACTTCGCCATGAAAAACACTGTGATGTTGCGGCGCATATCCTTGTGGACTGCTTCCAAATGGGCTTAGAACTCTCTGATGATGACAAGGCTTGTGCCGAGAACATTCTTAACTCAGACGGTGACTTTTTCTCTGTAGGCAGAGGTCTAAGGCATTTTATCACTCTTATGGAACTCCAACAGCTTTATAATACCGAGTTTTCCGCCGCAGAAAATTGTGCAAAGCGGTGCATGACAAAGATAATCACAGCACTGCCTGATATGGCGTCGGTGAAAGACAACCACATTGCAGAATGTGCAGCGATAATGTACGCAATGCAGAAAGCTGTCACTGACGACTTTAGAGAATATCGTCAGGACTATGAAAACGCCCTGCTTTCCCTCTGCGGCAAATCTGATAAAGACCCATTTGTTTACGGCACAGCACTTGGCATACTTTATGCCTTTGACCCCCACCGCCGCAAGCTTGCTGAGCAGGCAATGTCAAGCTATCTCAAAGGCGACAGGAATGTTCAGATACAAGGAGCGGAGTTTCTTCACGGACTTTTCAATGCCGCCCGTGATATCATCATGACGGACGATTCTTTCATCAGAATGACAGACACGCTTATCTGCGGACTTGACTATGACGATTTTATAGAGATACTTCCCTCCATGAAGCTTGCTTTCAGTTGTTTCACCCCATATGAAATACAGCAAACAGCCACCGCTGTCGCAAAGCTTTATGACGCTGACAGTGCTGAGCTACTTGTGGAAAAACCTATGAACGAAAGACTATACAGCTTCGGTGTGGAAATAGATAAAGATATAGTCAAACTTTTGTCTGAGGAGGAAAAGCCATGACAGATGAAAACAAAGCCATATCCATCAACCGCTGGCGGCTCGTGCTGGGCGGAATGTCTGACAAAAGCCTTTCCTTTACCGGTGACAAAGCAGAGATAATAACGTTTCAGGATATGGAAAAGCTACTCGATTATCTCTATAGCCGTGCGCAAGGTGACGATGTAAGGAACGAGAACAGCAGGCAAGGCGGTCAGGGTGGCAGTGTGCTAAACGCCGCAGAATGGATAACAAAAGTCAGAACGCTTTTTCCAAAGCAGACCGCCGATGTGCTTGAACGTCAAGCTTTGGAAAGGTTCAACATGACCGAGCTTCTTACCGATAAAAAGGTTCTTGAAGAAATGAAGCCTGATATAGCGCTGCTTAAAACTATCATTCAGCTCAAACATCTCATGAACGGCGAGGTGTTGCAGGCGGCTGTAAAAATAGCAAAACAGGTGGCAGACGATATCAAACAAAAGCTTGATATGACCATAAAGCGAAGCCTTACAGGCAGGCTTGATAAAAACACATCGTCAGTTATGAAATGCTCTGCAAACCTCGATTTCAAAAAGACTATCCGCCGAAACCTGAAAAACTATGACAAAGCAAGCAACCAGCTTATACTGAAAGATATCTATTTCAGTGGACGTGTGAAAAAGCATAACAAAAAGCGCATTATCATAGCCATAGACGAAAGCGGTTCAATGCTCGGTTCAGTCATCTATAGTGCAGTAATGGCGCAGATAATTTCCGAACTGCCATTTGCAGAGGTGAAGCTCGTCATATTTGATACAAGCATCGTTGACCTCTCAGACCATGCAGACGACCCTGCTCAGACAATAATGAGCGTTCAGCTTGGGGGAGGAACGGATATTGCAAAAGCCCTTACCTACTGCGAAAGCCTTATCGTTACGCCACGTGACACTTGCGTTATCGTGGTAACAGACCTCTACGAGGGTGGCAGTGAAGCACAGCTTATGAACGTCAGCAAAAATATAATCACAAGCGGCGCACATCTCTCATTCCTTACCGCCCTTGATGAAAATGCCGACCCTGCTTATGACAAGGCGACAGGTCAGAAGCTTGCAGATATGGACTCATTCGTTGGCTGTCTTACCCCTGATAAGCTTGGGGATTACATTGGAAAAATATTTGCATAGGAGGTGACATCTTGGACGTAATCGATAAACAGCTTGGCATTGCAAACGAACAATCGCTTATTGAGCTTTCAAACAAGGGCATTTACAAACGTGCGTTGAAGGAATCCAAAAACATGACCCTTTCGGCTGAAAAAATCCATGAATGTTACATAGTAAAATTAGGCGGTGAAACCTGCACCATAAAATCACCTCTTGATGAAAGTCAATGCAGTTGTGTTTCAAGAGGAATGTGCAGGCACATTATCACAGCCATACTGCTTTTGAAAGCACAGCTTCCACAGTACGACGGCGAGGATATCACTCCAGAGGTCATAACCTCCGAGCCTGAACAAGCAGAATTTGAACTTCCCGACCAACCTGAAATAAATTCACTTTCTAAAGATACCCAGAAAAAGATAAAAGGATGTGCCGAACAGTGCATAAAAATAATGTCCGGAATATTTACCAGAGGTCTTGTAAGAGCCGAAGAGAGCGACCCCGATAATTTTGAGCTTGCCGCAGTTTCCTGCCACGCTTTGAGAATGGCTGAGGCAGAAAGACAAATGCGTGAACTTGGCAGCCGACTTAAAGACTGTGTTTCAAGGCGAGCTTCATTCAGTCCGCAGGTATTCACTCACAAAATGTTTGAATATGCTGACAGCATGAACAAGCTTATAAAAGCCGACATCACAGAAGAAATGCTCGGCACCTTCCGCAGAGAATACACCGACTATGAGGGGGCGCTCCAACTCCTGCCTATAGGCACAAGAAATGTCAGTGGCGAATACACTGGCTATATCTACTATTTTCTAAATAAAGACAGAACATCTCACCAGCGCTTTCTAACCTACAGCGATCTGCGCCCCACGTTCTATGAAAGAAAGTCAAGACGATTTGCCGAAAGCACAACTGTATGGGATCTTGACAGCTCTCTAAACAGCTATATGTGCACAGAGCTGAAGCTTAAAAACGCCAAGGTGAGCATGGGGCATTTGTCCTCATCGTCAAAGACCAACGCCATAGGCGCAGGTCCTGCACAGCTAAACTGTTTTGCCCTCCGTGAGCTTATTGTCAGCGATTTCAAAGAGCTTGCGGAAAAGATCTCCGCAAACAAAAGCGACGAGGAGACCGACCGACTTTATTTCGTTCACCCCAAAGAGTGCGTCGCTTCATATTTTGACAAGCACACTCAACAGCAGATTTTTATTATAAAAGACGGCTGTGATAGGCAAATATCAGTCACCGCAAAATACACAGCAGAAAATCGTGAATTTATTTCCACGCTTGAAACCATAGGTGGCAAAATGCTAAAAGAGAAGCACAAAAACTACGTCCTGCTGGCTCAGGGATATATCGACCACGGCAGGCTAACGCTTTTCCCAATAGAGGTCTATGATTTTATTGATCCGCCTGACAATGTTCCTGTACCTGTCGAGAATGATACAGACCAAGACTATGGAATGTGTAGTGAGCTTCTTGACGCCACCGAAGAAACCGACAAGAGGATAGTCACGGCAATGGAGTGCGGAGTGAACTCTGTTATCGCAGACGAACACGCTCAAAGCATACGCCAATGCGGACTTGAAGAACTTGCAAAACGTTATGAATGCTTCACAAAGCTGTGCGAAAATGCAAGACACACCACCGCAGACAAAAGCCTTGATATCTTCACTGCCGCAGGCAACACAATGCGGTATATCAGACTTTGCACACAAAAATTAGCACTATTCAGTGCGATAAATAATATGGAGGAGAAAAAATGATCTACAATGAAAGCACCAAAAGCTTTATAAAGCTTGAAACCGCCTTAAAGGAGCTTGGTTTTGACCAGCAGACCATAGACCTTGCCCTTGAATATCTTGACATCACAAAGCCTAGAAACAATGACCTGATGAGAAAAATTATAACAAGATACTATCCAAAACTCATGCAGTATAGTTATCGTGAAAAGCTTATCAAAGCTGTAAAAAGTGAGATATCAAATTCAGATAGTGAGGAGCTTAAAGACCGTTATATTATTTTCAGTTCAATGGCAACGGGTCCATATTTCCGATATATGACAGAAGCGCTGTCTGGCAATGCCTATATATATTCCGAAAACAAAGCCATGTATATGAAGCCGCTCACTGATTTTTATGGTGAGAACGCAGAAGCAGTCTGGATATCAACAGAGATATCACACAGATCAGATCAATCCATACACTACGTTTTCACTGTAAATCCTGTCTATTCTGCAGACGATGCCATAAGAACATTCAACTTCGTTAGCCCTGACGATATCATAGCACAGCTTCTCCTGTGCGTTTACGCATTGGACGCAACCCAACTGCCTAAAAAGAGCCTGCTCGGCAAAACAAAAATTCCTGATACAGCCGAAATTGCCATAAAAAAGCTTTGCGAAGTGGTCGAAAAAAAGCCCAAAACAACTACAGCCGTTTTCTGTCTTTTTCTTGCCGCATATGCAGAAGCGTCATATTTTGCAAAAGAATATCGTGCATTTTTTGATAAGAACATTGTGAAATACTGCGACAATCTTACCCAAGGGCTGATATATATGAAGCTTTCCACCAACAGGATATTCGACCTTATCGAAGCTCAACCACAGTGTCTTACAGATAGATACATTCTGCACTTTGTCAAATTACCTGACAAAAACGGAAACTACCCTGTGCAAATGGTAAAGCTCGCAAAAGATCACCCCGATATCTTCATACAAACAATGAAGAACGCTCGCTTTGATCTAGGCATAATAATGGAGAAAATGCTCAAAGCCACTGACCCGAATTATGATGCAAAGGCAGTAGGTCTTAAAGCCGCCCAGCAGGAACATATCTCAAAAAATATAGCCGAGCATTTCAAACACCGTGACGAGATATACGCATATATCACAGGCAAAGCCGAATTAGACACCATACTCCCTTTTGCAGACGAAGAATCCTGTAATGGCGGACATCAGAATATGAATTATGTTGGCGAATATGGCGAGGACGATTTTATAATCCGCTGTATCGCCGCCCTTTCCATAGGTGCTACAAAGGATACGAACGACCCGCTCAAGCTTATAGACAGAGAACTTCAACATGATACCGAGTTCACCGTCCGTGCAATGATAAAAGCAGGACTGCCTATTGAGATAATCATACGGGCACTGGGCTGGCAGACAGAGAACTCTTACTTCAAAGAGGATATTATCAAAAAGATCACGGCTATCATGCCAGAATTTAAAGACAAAGCCTCCATTATTGACGTAAGTAAAATGGCTGTGTCCAGCCGACTTTTGTATATCAGGCTTCTTGATATCGCAGACAGCAACAAGTACAAAGACGAATTTTTTGCCCTTTGTGATGATAACAGTAAGGTAATAAAAGCAGAGCTTGTGAAAGTTATATCCACCCACAAGGATTGGCACGATGATGTTTGCAAACTTCTTGCTCAGAAAAAATCAGCCAAGCGTGAAACTGCACTTATGATAATCGAAAATCAGGGAGCTGACGCCTACCGCACAGAGCTTGAAAAAGCCTATGCCACAGAAAAATCCGACAAACTAAAATCAAAAATATCTGAACTTTTGGGCAGCGAAGCAAAGCCTGCCGAAATATCAGATGAAGACCTTGTAACTGCGCTCACCAAAGGCACAAAAAACAAGAAAGTTCTCTGGCTTTTTGAACAGCCTTTTGCACCTGTTCACTTCACCGATGATACAGTCGCAAAGGATATCTATTTGCAGGCTCTCCTGCTTACATATGCAAACGCCGTCGAAGGTACCCTCCCACCCGAGGGCAAGACACTTGCCCAGAAGCTCAAAGCTGACGAGCTTGAAATATTCGCCCTTGAAGTCTTGAGCCGCTGGCTTGAAAAAGGTGCAGAAGCGAAAACAAAGTGGACAATGTATTTTGCGGCCATTTACGGCGGTGATGAAGCAATAAATTGCCTGACGGATTACATAAAAGAATGGTCGAAACAGTCATTAAATATGCGTGTTGCCCTTGCGGTTAAAGCCGTCAATGCCGTAGCTCTGAACGGCAGTTCCTATGCACTTATGACTGTAGACAATATTTCAAGGAAATATAAGAGCCGTGCGGTCAGAGCTGCCGCAGTTGACGCACTTGCCAATGCCGCTAAACAGCTTGGCTTGACAACGCAGGAGCTTGCGGACAAGATAGTACCTGACATGGGCTTTGACGAGAAAATGTGCCGCACCTTTGATTTTGGAAGCAGAAAATTCTCCGTTTATCTCACTCCACAGCTTGATATAGAAATATTCGAGGGCGAGAAAAAGCTTAAAAATCTCCCTAAAATAGGCGTTAATGACGACCCTGTCCTCGCAGAAAAGGCTACTGCTGATTTCAAGGAAATGAAAAAGCAAATGAAAACTGTTGTTGACGCACAGAAACAGCGTCTTGAATATGTGCTTATGCTTGACCGTAAGTGGACAGCAGAAGCTTGGAAAGCTCTCTTTGTAAAAAATCCTCTCATGCACTGCTTTGCGATAGGTCTTATATGGGGTATTTACGAAAATGGCTGCCTTAAAACTTCGTTCCGTTATCTTGACGACGGCAGCTTTACAAACTCAGATGATGATGAGATAGAGCTGTCCGAGGTTATGCAGATAGGGCTTGTTCACCCGCTGGAGCTTACTGAACATGAAAAAGAAGCTTGGCTGGAACAGCTTGATGATTACGAGATAATACAGCCATTCGACCAGCTAAGAAGAAAGGTATACAAAGTAGCGGAAATCGATAAGAATAAGACCGCCTGCGAGATCTTCAAGAATACCGAGATCACGAACACCACTCTAGTCAACCGCATGACCAAAGCAGGCTGGTATAAAGGTCAGGCACAGGACGCAGGCTTTTTCTATGAGTTCATAAGAAATGATATCTCGAGCAAGGAGAAAGATCCCGACGGCAAGCTCGTCAACATAGGCATGACCGCCGAGCTTAAATTCTCAGGAACATACATCGGCTATTACGAGATAGAGGACGTGACCGTGGAAGAGCTTTACTTCCGACTTCCCGACGCTGCATACAATGACAACATGAAACTTGGCGATGTCAATCCAAGATACTACAGCGAAGTTATCTTACAACTTAAAAAAGCTATAAACAAGTAGGCATAACAAAAGGCAGTTCTGATTTTTTTCAGAGCTGCCTTTTGCTTATTTATTTTCCACAGGAAGTCCGTGATCTCCTGCAATGTGTCTGCCTGCCTTGTTCACACAATATATGCAAACAGGAACTATGTATAAGCAAGCCGCTATCCATGCCGCCTGATCTGTGAAGCAGATCGCAAGATAACCGAATTTCGGCACAAATATCATACTTACAGAAATTCGAGCTATCATTTCCGTCACTCCTGAGAATATAGCAAGTCCAGAATATCCAAGACCCTGCGTACACATTCTGCAAGTGTTGAGTATACCGAGCGTCCAATAGAAAAAGCCTGCGCAGAAAAGATATTTGGCTGAAGCAGTAAGCACTGCTGCGTCTGACTTATTCACAAAGATAAGCGAAAGCTCTCTGCCAAAGAATATAAGTACAATACCGGCTATTACTCCATATGTCATGCCAACGCCAACTCCAATGCGTATACCCTTTTTGATACGCTTGAGATTTCCTGCACCGAGATTTTGGCTTGCAAAAACAGATGCACCTGTTGCAAAAGCGTCATAAGGACACATTGTGAACTGCTTTATCCTCGCCGCAGCGGTGAATCCTGACACATAAATGCTTCCAAGCTTGTTGTTAGCCGACTGCATGACCATTGAGCCGATAGCCGTTATGGAATATTGAAGTCCCATAGGAAAGCCCATTATTATAAGGTTCAGCACCGCAGGCTTTGACATCACTCTGTCCTCTTTGGTAAGTTTAAGCACGCTGACCTTTTTCATGATAAATACAGCACATAGTATTCCGCTTATCGCCTGAGCAACGACAGTAGCGATAGCCGCACCCATGCAGCCCCACCTAAACACGATAACACACACAAGGTCAAGTGCAATGTTCAAAACCGTTGATATAGCAAGAAATACAAATGGCGTTTTGCTGTCGCCAACAGATCGCAATACGCTTGAAAGCAGGTTATACAAAAGTGTGAACGGTATGCCAAGAAATATCACCAGAAGATATTTATATGCGTCATCAAAAATATTCGACGGAGTTGAAAGAAGCTTCAATATCTCACTACAAAGCACCGCACAAACTGTTGTCAACACAAACGCAGTAACGGCGGTTATAACAATAGAATTGTAAAAATACTGTTTCAGCTTTTTTATGTCCCCTGCTCCGAAATGTCTTGCAATAGGCACGCCAAAGCCGCAGGCTGTTCCCATGCAGAAACCAAGCACCAAAAACTGCACACTGCTTGAAGCTCCGACACTTGCAAGAGCGTCAGAACCAAGAAATCTACCCACGATGGCAGCGTCAATAAGATTGTATGTCTGCTGTAACAAATTTCCTAAAAGCAGAGGAAGCGCAAAGCTCATTATAAGCTTGAACGGACTGCCCGTTGTCATGTTTTTTGTCATTACTTTTCCTCCAAAAATCTAACTATTACATTTATCATCTTTAATTTTTACTATCACATTCTATCATCAATATATGAAAAAATCTATAACACAAATTAAATTTACTTTTGTGATTTTAAACAAATATAATAACAAAAAACATACATATTGCACATAAAAAAGGCAAGCATATTTCAGCTTGCCTTTGTGTAGCTTACGCTTTATACGTTAAATCTGAACAGAACGATATCGCCGTCCTGCATAACGTAATCCTTACCCTCAAGACGAACAAGACCCTTTTCCTTAGCCGCCGTCATAGAGCCACAGCTCATAAGATCGTCAAATGAAACAACTTCAGCTCTGATGAAGCCCTTTTCAAAGTCAGTGTGTATCTTTCCTGCCGCCTGTGGAGCTTTAGTTCCCTTTTTGATAGTCCAAGCTCTTACCTCAGGTTCGCCTGCTGTCAGGTATGAAATAAGACCAAGAAGCGAATAGCCCTCCTTGATTATTCTGTTAAGACCTGAAGTTTCAAGACCGAGGTCTGCAAGGAACATTTCCTTGTCCTCGTCGTCCATGTCAGATATCTCAGCCTCTATCTGCGCGCATATCGGGAACACAGCCGAGCCTTCGGCTTTTGCGATCTCGCAAACTTCCTTGTAATGCTCGTTGCTTTCGATATTGTTTCTGAAATCATCTTCACAAAGGTTAGCCGCATAGATAACAGGCTTAAGTGAAAGAAGCGGTGTTTCTTTAAGTATCTCCAGCTCGTCCTCTGTCATGTCATAAGAACGTGCAGGCTTGCCGCTTTCAAGATGCTCTTTGAGCTTTTCAAGGAACTCTACAGCAGAAGCAAGAGATTTATCGCCTTTCATTGCCTTTTTAGTTCTGTCAAGCTTTCTCTCGATAAGCTCAACGTCAGAGAAAATAAGCTCCAAATCTATAGTTTCAATGTCTCTGCGAGGATTGATAGAGCCGTCAACATGAATGATGTTAGGGTCGTCAAAACATCTTACAACGTGAACGATAGCGTCCACCTCTCTTATGTTTGAAAGAAATTTGTTTCCAAGTCCCTCGCCCTTTGAAGCACCCTTTACAAGACCTGCAATGTCAACAAATTCAAGTGTTGCAGGAGTAAACTTTACAGGGTGATACATCTCAGCCAGCTTGTCAAGTCTTTCATCAGGCACCGAAACAATGCCCACATTCGGTTCGATCGTGCAAAACGGATAGTTCGCAGATTCTGCACCCGCATTTGTGAGTGCATTAAAAAGTGTTGATTTTCCTACGTTAGGAAGTCCTACCATGCCAAGTTTCATATCAATATACGCCTTTCGTTAAAATTTTACGCCATCATGGTCAAAATCATCTTCATCATCAAAGTTATAATCATCATAATACTCTTCAGGGTCAAAATGATCGTTACAGCCACCCTTGTCTATCTTGTTGTTACAACCGATAGTAACGCCTTTCTTGATAGGCGAAACAAACAGACCAATTATAACGCCAAGGAGAAAAAGTGCAAGACCTTTCCAAAAATAGCTTACTGTGCAGTTATTTTCAGTATCGCAGTTTTCTTCAAAAATATCCATAATAATACCTCCGTCTATTCTACTGATTTTAAAGATTCTACCATATCTATCTTTTTAAGCTTGAAATGAAGAACCAAATTAACTATAAATGCAAATGCCAATGTGAGCAATGCACCAAGCACATACGCCCACCAAACAAGCTGTCTGTTGAACAGCACAAGGTCGACCTCAGAAGTTATCACAACAAAATAGTGCAGTATCTTTCCTGCCGCAAGACCCACGATAATGCCCACAATCGTCGATATCAGATTTTCTCTGTAAATATACGCTGAAGTCTCACCGTCATAGAATCCAAGCACTTTTATTGTCGCTATCTCACGAACACGCTCAGTTATGTTTATGTTTGCCAAATTGTAAAGCACCACAAAAGCCAAGCCTCCCGCGCAAACGATGAGCAAAATAACGATAGCGTCAAGGCTGTCCACAGAATTAAGGAAACCTCTGCTTGAATCATTTTTAAAGCTTATTCCATAAAACTCGTCATTTGAAATAAGCTGTTCCTTGAAAGAGTTTTCATCAGTGTCTTTCTTTAGGTCAATAAAAGAAAGATTATAAACAGGCTTCTCACCGTATACACTTTCAAAATCATCAGGAGTGATGTAAATATAATGCAAAGCATAGTTCTTGCTTACTCCGCCTATCTTGAACTCTTTCTCCTCATGACCACTGAGCTTTATAGTAATAGTGTCACCCGTTTTCAGGTCAAGAAGTTTTGCAAGCTTTTGTGTTATGATAACAGAACCGCTTTTCACTTTAAGGTTTGATCCATTCTCAGCAGATACAAGATCGATATAATCTCCCATATTTTCAGGAGCTTTCGGCACGATCATAGAAACAGACTGGTTTTCACTTTCATTTTCTGCAATGCCATCTATACTCTGCATAAGCATAGATTTGTCTACCTGTGCGATACTGCTTATCTTGTCCTCCAACTGTTTCTCGTCAAAATCAGCCGAATTAAGTACCGCGATCCCATCATACAGAAATATTTCATTGAATTGCTTTTCGGCAATAGTCTTTATAGAATATTTCAAACCAAAACCCGTGACTATCAGCGCCGTACAGCCTGCCACTCCCACGATCGTCATAAAGAAACGCTTTTTATATCTCAGCAAATTTCTCACAGTGACCTTTGCAAGAAAGTCAAGCCGATTCCATATAAGATCCACACGCTCCAGCAAAACACGCCTGCCATTCTGCGGTGGCTTTGGACGCATAAGCTGTGACGGCTGTGACTTAAGCTCTTTGATACAAGCGTAAAGCACCGCCGAGCAAGTGCAAATAACCGACACCACCAAGCAAAGCACCATATAAACAGGCTTGAACGGTGTGTCAATATCAGGAATGTTATATAAAATATTATAGCAGCTATAAATTATCTTCGGAAAGATCTGCAATCCAACAACAACGCCTATGCAGCTTCCTGCTGATGCCGCTGTTGCTGCATAGAAAAGGTACTTTCCGGCTATTCTTGCCCCACTGTATCCTAAAGCCTTGTATGTACCTATCTGCGTTCTCTGTTCCTCTACCATTCTAGTCATTGTGGTCAGGCACACAAGCGCCGCCACAAGAATAAAAAACACAGGAAACACCTTTGCGATAGAGTCGACCTTCTGAGCGTCCCCATAAAAGGAACTATAATCAGAGCTAGCCTCAAATCTGTCATACTGATAGAATGCAGGCGTTTTAACGGCTTCAAGTTCTTTTTTCGCTCCGGCTATCTCATCTTCTGCCGCCGCAAGCTGACCATTATATTCATCAAAAGCTGCCGTACTTCCTGTCTTTTTGTCTTGAAGAAGCTTTCCTGCCACTTCTTCAAGCTGTTGTGCTTTTAAAAGCTGTGACCTTGCAAGATACTTTGCACTAGAACCACTCTGTTCAGCCTTATCATAAGCCTCCTGAGCTTCCTCTACCGACTTCTGCGCCGTTGACAAAAGCTCCGTAAGCTGATTTTCGTCGCAGGCAAGCGCCTGTTTCAAGATGTCAACTTTCTCCTGAGCGACATCAATACTGTCCTGAGCGTCACTGCTTAGTTTTTCAAACCTTGCGTTAACACTGTCCTCAAAAAACTCCACCGCCTGAACGCTCTTATCTTTCACAGCCTGCTTGTACTCGTCGGAAAACGGGTCAAGCTCGTCAGTGCCTTTGAATTTCACATAAAGCTCAGTATAATAATCGCACACAAACTCGCTTTCAGACACAAAAACGTTGCTTACTACAGTTCCGTTGCCCACTGTGGTCGCATCACGCTCATAGCCGATATAAAGTGGCGAAGCCACGATACCAACTATCCTATATGTGTCAGTTGCCAAAGTATCAGTTATATTTTTTGACGAGTCAGGCTCGTCGATCTTTATCTCTCCGCCCACCTTAAATGTGTCAGGCGAACTCATTTTTACCTCTACTGCACACTCACCCTTTTTTTCAGGCAACCTGCCCTCTAGTAAAACAGGCTTATCAAGATTATTAGGGCTGTTTTCATCAACAACATTGTTGAAGGACATGAATTTCAGCACAAGGTTTTGATTTTCATGATAGTAGAAAACGTCCTTAGAATATCCCGCCATAACGCCCTGAACATCATCGGCTTTTTTCACAGCCTCAACGTCCTCAGACTTAACGCCTATAGACGACATTAACTTAATATCCATAAGTCTGTTATCACTGAAATATTTCTCCGCCGTGTCTATCATATCAGGCATAGTCGCCTTGATACCAGAGAAAAATCCACAGCCAAGAAGAACTATCAGAAAAATAGAGAGAAATCTGCCCAACGATTGCCTTATCTCTCTGACAGTATCCTTTTTCAATGCACTTTTCATGACAGACCTCCCCTTGTAAAATCATTCTTCCCCGTCACTATCCGAAAAATCATCAAGACCTATCCTGCCCGATAGAATAAAATAAACAATCGCCGCAAGGACAAAAACGACAGGAGCAAAAATTATAATAGCTTTTTTAGCCCACTCAACCCCCAACGCTCCCGCAAGCATAAGACCCAGCACTCCTGAAATATCAAAAAACAAGATACAAAAATACGTCCTAAGTGCCGATACCGCAGGTGCAGTGTCCCCATCGGGGTCAGCTTTATCACTGAAAATATTTATCCTGCCTGCTGAAAACACAAGCAGAATAAACACCGCCATAGCAAGAAAACTCAGCACAAGATCCACCACATAAGGCTTTGTCCTGCCTGCCGTCATGCCCACTATCAGCACAAAGCAATCACACCCCATGCAGAACATTAGAGCCGCCGTATTTACCACAGTAAGCACAAGCTGAAAAGGCGTAAAAGGAACTTTTTTCATTTTATCTTAATCGCCGAACATTTCCTTAGAAAGCCTGCCAAGCTTCTCACAGCCGTCGATTATCTGTTTGTCTGTAGGAGTTGAGAAGTTCAATCTGAATGAAGCTGTCTTGTCAGACTCGCTTACCATGAAAGCATTGCCCGGAACAACGGCTACCTTATATTCTGCAACAGCCTTTTTGCAGAAACCAGTCATGTCACTGCCCTCCGGAAGAGTACACCAAATGAACAGACCGCCCTCAGGTCTTGTGAACTTGATCTGTGAAGAGAAATTCTTCTCGATCTGCTCTATCATAAGTTCGAGCTTATGCTTGTAGATCACTCTCAGCGAAGCAAGATGTGCTTCGATATCATTGTCCTTCATGAAGTTGTAAGCCAGCATCTGCGCCCAGATGTTTGTATGTACGTCAGCCACCTGCTTGCAGACAACTATCTTTCCGATTATCTCCTTTGGAGCGGAAATGTAACCAACTCTTATACCAGGAGCAAGTATCTTCGAGAATGTTCTTGAATACATAACAAGACCGTCCTTGTCCATGCTCTTGATAGACGGGATAGCCTCACCCTTTATTCTCAGGTCGCCGTACGGGTTATCTTCAAGTATCATAACACTGTACTTCTTAGCAAGCTCGTAGATAGCCTTTCTCTTTTCAAGAGAAGTTGTAAGACCAGTAGGATTCTGGAAGTTAGAAATGATGTAGAATACCTTTACCTTGCCTGTAGCGAAAGCCTCTTCAAGCTCTTTCAGGTCAACTCCGTCTTCATGAAGCGTGATACCCTTAAGCTCAACATTGTAAGACTTGAACGCATTAAGTGAGCCTATAAAGCTTGGAGCTTCACAGCAAAGAATGTCGCCTGGGTCGCAGAGAACTTTACAAGCAAGCTCGTTAGCCTGCTGAGCACCGCTTGTGATGATAAGATCATCTCTCTCAGGATCAAATTCACCCTTCTTTTCAAGCTCTTTCTTAAGAAGATCTCTCAACGGAGTGTATCCCTCTGTAAGGCTGTACTGGAGTGCGCCGATAGGATTTTCCTTGAATATCTCTTCTGATATCCTATTAAGCTCGTCCACAGGGAATGCCTCAGGAGAAGGATTGCCTGCCGCAAATGAAATTACCTCTGGGTCAGAAGTAAATTTAAGTATCTCTCTGATAGCAGAAGCCTGCAAATGAGAAACCTTTTCTGAAAACTTATAAGTCATATTTTTTTTACCTCTTTTTCTTAAAAATACATAATATGATTATATCACATTTTTCCTATAAAATAAAGTGTTTACGCAAACTTTTTTTTAGTATTAGCACCCTAAGTTCTATTTTTGTGCAATTTAAACAACTGCATATCCACCTGACATATGGACAAACCGTAATAAAACCCACCATAACAGCATAAGATCATATAAAAACAAGTCAGAAAGCAGGTTGACAGATGAAAAGACAAGGCTTTATAAAAGGCTCAGCAATATTGCTTGCAATGGTTCTGATAACAAAAATTCTCGGACTTCTCTATAAGATACCTCTTACCAATCTTCTGGGCGGCACAGGAATGGGATATTTTGCTTCAGCATTCTCAGTTTTCACACCAGTTTTCGCCATAGTCGTTTCAGGTATCCCCTCGACAATGGCACGCCTCACCGCTGAAAACTATGCCCTTGAACGCTTTTCAAATATGCGTCATACCAAGCGAACTGCATTTTTTCTTTTCACGATCATCAGCGCAGCCGCTGCTGCAGTAATGATACTCACCTCAGATTTTCTGTCACGCAATGTAGTCGGCGAGCCAAGTACAAAATATGCTCTCATGTGCGTTGCCCCATCTATTATTTTCTGTACCATTATGTCAGTGGAACGCGGTTACTGTGAGGGCTTGCAGAATATGATACCGACCGCTGTATCAGAAGTGATAGAAACCCTTTTCAAACTTATCCTAGGTCTTGGTTTCGCCTACGGACTAATGTATCATATCTCCGATATGTATGATAAAACAGGCATGGTATTCGGCACAGCCTATGAAAACTCACGTCAGGCAGCCTCCGCCGCACTTCCATTTATAGCTGCCGCAGCTATCCTAGGTTCGTCCATAGCCTCTGCGATCGCCTGTCTGTATATTCTCATATCAGGCAAGATCAAAGGCGACAGCGTAACAAAGCAAATGCTTCAAAGAGATACCATAACAGACCCCACAGGTGCAACAGCCAAAAAGCTTATCGTCTGCTGTCTTCCGATCGCACTTATCTCAGTGATAATGACCTTTGCCAACATGATAGATATGCTCACTGTCAATCCGTGTATCAAAACCGCCATGAAAGCTTCTCCACACACATTTGACAGCCTGCTTTCTGATAAGCTCACCACCGATATGCTCCCGAACTTCATTTACGGCTCTTACATAGGACTTGCCGTAACAGTTTTCGGTCTTGTTCCGACCATCACCGCAATGTTTGGCAAAAGCATACTCCCCTCACTTGCCGAAAGCTGTGCCAAAAACGATAAAAAAGCCATGCAGTCAGGCCTTACAAAAATGCTCATCGTCACCAGTATCATAGCCATACCCGCAGGCATGGGCATAGCAGTTTTGTCAGAACCTATCCTGCGTTTTCTTTTTGGAGGCCGTGAAACTGAAATACAGGTCTGTATAATGCCAATGTCCATACTAGGAATAGCAGTAATATTCCTTGCCATAGCAACTCCATGCTTTTCTATCCTGCAAACCCTCGGAAAACCTCACAAAGCCATAATAATTATGTTGGCAGGTGGAATTATCAAGCTATTTCTGAACATTATACTTATAAGACAGCCCATAATAAATATATCAGGAGCAGCTATTTCTACTCTTGTTTCAGAGGTTTTCATATGCGTCCTATCCGTACGCTCAGTTTGCAAAATGACGGATCTAAAACCAAAAGTGAGCGAAATTTTCGTAAAGCCCACCTACGCCGCTATTATGTGCGGTGTGACAGCCGTTTTGTCACACGAAACACTTACGAAAATAGCCCATTTGCAAATAAATCATAGATTTGTGACCCTTTTTTCTATAGGAATTGGTAGCACAATGTACTTTTTTTGTTTATATTTATTGTGCGAAACGCCGAAAAATATTGTAAATTACATATTTTCAAAAAAAAATCCGCAAAACCCTTGAAATTTTGAGCAAAATGGTTTATTATTAATAAGCACCCTTTTGGAAAGGTAATGATGTAATGAGCGATAAAATTAAGGAATTGCTTGCTAAAGACAGCTTTGATATCAATGATCTTGCGGATATCGTGGTAATTCTCAGAAGCGAGAACGGCTGCCCGTGGGATAAGGTCCAGACCCATAAGTCTATCAAGAAAGATTTTCTTGAAGAAGTCTATGAGGTCATGGAAGCAATTGACTGTGACTCTCCTGAAATGATGAGAGAAGAACTTGGCGACGTTCTTTTGCAGGTGGTTTTCCATACAGTTATCGAGACCGAAAACAACAATTTCAGACTTGACGATGTGATAACTGATATCTGTAAAAAGCTTATCATCAGACACCCACACGTTTTCGGAAGCGTAGAAGCTGACAACGTTGAAACAGTGCTTAAAAATTGGGACACTATCAAGAAAGAAACCAAGGGACAGGAAACTTATTCCGATACCCTTAAAAGCGTTCCAAAGAACTTTCCTGCACTTATGAGAGCTCAGAAGTTAAGCAAACGTGCAGCAAGAGCAGGTATCGAGTATGACAATGCTCATGATATCAGCGAACTTGAAAATGCTGTTAAGGCTCTTGAAAACAGTGCTGACAGTGATAAAGCCGTAGTTGCAAAACAGCTTGGTGAGATAATGTTCACTTGTGCTTCACTTGCAAGAAAGCTTGACCTTGACGCTGAAGAAGTGCTGACGGATACAAATAATAATTATATCGAAAAGTTTGAGAAAACAGAAAATGCTGTAAGGCAAAACGGGCAGGATATGACCGCCCTGAGCATAAATGAGCTTGACGCTTATTGGCGAGAGCAAAATGAATGAATAACTTTATTCGTTAAAAATAATTTGGAGGTAAAAACAATGACAAAGGCAGAACTGATCAATCTTATCGCAGAAAAGGGCGATTATTCAAAGAAGGACGCTGAGAAGGCACTTACAACTGTTATTGATTCTGTATCAGAGACACTTGCTAACGGCGAGAAGATCTCACTGGTAGGTTTCGGTACATTCGAGGTTAGAGAGAGAGCTGAAAAGACAGCTATCAATCCTCGTACAAAGGAGCAGATCACTGTTGCAGCTAAGAAAGTTCCTGCATTCAAGGCAGGCAAGGCTCTTAAGGATGCTGTAAACAAGTAATCTAAAGCTTATGCCACTCAGACCTAGCCTGCGGGTTAGGTCTTTTTTACTACAAAGGAGGAAAATATGCGGCTTGATAAATACCTGAAAGTCACAAGACTTATTAAACGACGTACCATTGCAAACGAAGCTTGCGATGCAGGCAAGGTGCTTGTGAACGATAAGATTGCAAGAGCTTCATATGACGTGAAAGTTGGCGACATTATCACCATAAATATGGGTCAGAAGCCTGTCAAGGTGGAAGTTCTCAATGTCACCGAGTATGTAAAAAAAGAAGAAGCAGCCGAAAATTATCGTGTTATCAGCTAAAAAAAGAGGACCGCTCAATGCGATCCTCTTAATTTTTTATCTATTATGCATTTGCGCTCAGATCATAATCTGACAGATCAATATCAGAGAGATCGTAGTCATCATAATCATCATAATCACCATAGTCATCATAATCTGACTCAAGATCACCCTCTGCATTTACAAGCATATTGTAGACCTCGTCACCAAGAACTTTCTTTACATTAGCAACAAATCCATCACTGTCACAGCCTGCAAGGTATGTATTCATCTGATCGTCATTTGTCATGTCATAGATCTTGTCGCCTGACGGAACAGTGATGTCAGAAGCCTCTGTCTTATTTCCTGTAACTGCCATTGTAACAAACTGCTTGCCGTTCATGCCAAACTCAACAGAAAGATCAAGCTTGTCAGCAGTTGAAGCAGAAGCAAGCTCTACCCAGCCTGATACAGCCTGAGAATCAGATGTACCATTCACATCAAATCTGATAGTACCTGAGAAAGCGTCACCCTCTTCTTTAAGGTCTTTGAGAGTCACCTCAGCTTCCATTGTGTCAAAGTTTATGCTCGGTGAAACTGCCATGGTAGGCTCAAGGGAAAGTCCACCGTCAGCAGAAGTCTTGTCAGCGTCTATATCTGAATCAGACGCAGTTTCCATTTTCATTGTGAACTTGCCGTTTGTAACACCGTCAACAGTATTTGCAGAACCCTTGAATGATGCACTGCCCTCACTGCCCATGTTAAGGCTAAAATCAACAGCCACAACGTCGTCCTTAAGAATGGTGTAAAGAGTTGCACCCTCGCCGTCTTTTTCAAAGCTAAAGCCCGCAAGATCATCACCGCTGTAGTAAGCGTCAAATTTTACAGTTTCGTCAAGATTATCGCTTGCAAAAAGTGAATCCATAGAATCAGCATACTGTGAGATTATCTCATCATATGACATACCAAGCTTGTCAGCAACGCCTGCCTTGTTGAACATATCTTTAAGCGTAGCGTCGTCCTTAGCCTTGTCAAGAACAGCCTTAAGAGCAGCCTTTACATCATTGCCTGAGATAGTGTATTCCTTAGTTGTATAGCTGTACTCGTTTCCGTCAATGTCACCAGTCTTTTTCTCGCCGTCAACAGGCTTAGGGAAAGAGTCCTCCATAACCTTCTTGTATTCCTCCAGATCCTTTTCAAGTGCGTCAGTATCAAAATCAACATCAGCGCCCTCAGCAGAATCAAAGAGAGAATCAAGGTCAACGCCCTGTGAAGAAAGCTCACTGCCTATCTTGTCTTTAAGGCTGTCAACATTAACCATAAGATAAGCGTCAGAAAGCTCAGGTATCTGAACATAAGCCGACTTGTTATCTCTGGAATATACAGCATTAGCAGACACAAGATTATTTCCGCCATATGTCAGCGAAACATCTGCTGCAGTGTTGCTTCCCTTCTGCTTTGTAACAGTTGTCACAGAAATAGGCTGTAAGCTAACGCCTGCCTGCTCTGTGAAGCCCTCGCCGAATGAAACAGTAGCCGTTGCGTTGTAAGCAAAATCAAGTTCACCCTTGATAGCCTTTTCAGCCGTGCCAAGAGTGTTGTTTATATTATCTGCCACCTGAGTAAGCTTAGCCTTTCCGCCCTCAGTTTTACCATCATTACTGTCTTTATTTACAAAATAATAGCCAAGACCTGAGCCAACTATGCTAAGACCCAAAACGCCTGCCAATACAGGTGTAAGCACCTTATTTTTTACCATTTTATTTCCTCCTTAAAGAAACTCATGTTTCTGTTCGTATTTAAAATATAACATACTTTTAACAATTTGTCAATAGACTAATATATTACAAATCAGCTACAAATGCCCCTAAAATAACAAAAAAGAGAGGCACAAGACCTCTCTTCATCATATTCTCTTATCAGCCAAATTCAAATCCGCCAGCCCTCACTCTGTCAATAAAGTCCCCGAGGATATCAGTATTGGTTTTCGATACCGAGTGAAGCAAATAAATAGCCCCCGGGTGAGCCGCATTCACAAGCTTTTCAAGTGCCTGCCCCTCATCAGGCTGATTGTTCACATCCCAATCAGCGTAAGCAAAGCTCCAAAGCTCAGTTTCATAACCGCAGTTTGCCGTCACTCCAAGAGAGAACTCCGAAAACTCGCCCATAGGCGGTCTGAACACTGTCATGGTATAATCGTAGTTATCCTCCATATACTTATGGAAATCCTTTATCTCCGACTCACATTCCGCCTGTCCAAGGGTCGGCATAGAATAATGGTGTACCGAATGATTTCCCACAATATGCCTCTCGTCTATCATACGCTTCACAAGCTCAGGATTTTTCTCTGCATAATCCTGCAAAAGAAAAAACGTCGCCTTGACCTTTTTCTCTTTCAGCACATCGAGGATCTTTTCAGTGTATCCGTTCTCATACCCCTGATCAAAGGTCAGATATATCTTGTCATCATTATTTATAGCCTTTGCGTTAAGCTTGCCGTATTGTGCATTAAAATCAAGCGCACCAGTCGTCCTGTTCTTTTCGTCCACAAGAACGCCTTGACCATATCCGACCTTGTCATGTGAAAGCCCCGAAGGATCTATCTTTTCCTTAGCTGTTTTCTTTCCCACAGCCACAGGCTCGATGACCGCCGAGCTTGTTCCCTCTGATGAATTTCCCTCACGCACTATCACTGTCCTGCCGCAAGCACTGAGTGCCACAACTGCACAAATAAGTGCCATGCAATTTCTTATCTTCATATGAAGCCCTCCGTTTTCTTTCATCTGATACTATTATGTTCAGAAAACGGCTTTATACAAAAAATACGTTTCAGGTAAATTCTGACGCAAAAAAAACAAAAAAGGCGGTAAAAACTACCGCCTTTAAATATCAGTTATGACTCAAGATAGGACTTCACCAATGCCTGCAAAAGCTCATCTCTGTCAATATGACGAATAAGACTTCTGGCATTATTGTATGTTGTTATGTAGGTCGGGTCCTCAGAAAGAATATAACCTACGATCTGATTAATAGGATTATAGCCCTTCTCTTTCAGAGCGTCATATATAATTGTAAGTGTCTTTTTCAGCTCAGCCTCCTTATCGTGCTGTACTGAAAATTCCATAGTTTGTTCGTGCATTATGCTCAGCCCCTTTGCAATGTATTAATATCAGCAATACGCCTGATATTATTATACTCCATTTGTTTCAAAATAACAAGTCAAAAAGCAAAATTTATGCACATTATACAAATCAAGCACTATATTTTTTACATTCTGAGTTCAGCACCGATAGCCTTGAGAGCTTCAAGAACTTTCTTCATAGCCTTGTCAGCCTGCTCGTCAGTAAGCGTGCCGTCATGTGAACGCATTGAAATGGAGTATGAAACAGACTTCTTGCCCTTTTCGATCTGCTCACCCTTGTAAACGTCAAAGAGCGTTACCTTTTCAAGTATCGAGCCAACAGCCTTGCTTATAGTCTTTTCAAGAAGAGCCGCAGGGATATCGTCATCACAAACGATAGACAGATCTCTTGTTGTAGCAGGATACTTAGGCAGTGGCTTATATGTCTTCTGAGCAACACAGCTTGCCATAAGCTCAGGAACATTTATCTTTCCCACATAAGCTCTTGCGTCAATGCCGTAGTTCTCCAGAACTCTCGGGTGAAGCTCGCCAAAAATGCCGATCTCCTCACCATTTACTTTAACGACAGCAACTCTTCCCGGGTGGAAAGCATAGAACTCGTCAAAGCTACATTCAGCAGTAGCCTTTTCAAACTCAACTTTCTGTGCGCCAAGCTTAGAAAGCAGTCCCTCAACAACGCCCTTGATGTCATAGAAATCAGCCTTTGTTTCAGTGTCATAGAAACCAAAACCAAGTCTTTCAGGCTCGTTAGGAAGCACCTCTCCCTCAACAGGTATATACTCGTTTCCTCTCTCAAAGATATAGCACTCAGGGTTGCGGTAGCTGTAGTTTCTTGCAAGCACTTCACATACAGACGGAATAATAGTCGTTCTCATAACGCTGGTGTCCTCGCCAAGAGGGTTTGTGATAACAACTGTCTTTCTCAGTTTTGAGTCAGCAGGAAGATTTATCTTGTCAAAATACTTAGGCGAAATGAATGAGAATGTAGATATCTCGTTAAGACCCATAGCGAGCATAGATCTCTGTATATGTCTGTCAAACTTCTGCGCCTCGGTGAGCTTAGCCTGAGCAACACCTCTTACGATAGTGTTCGGTATCTTGTTGTAGCCGTAAAGTCTAGCAACTTCCTCTGCCACGTCAGCCTTGCAGGCAATGTCCACTCTGTACCATGGCGAAACTACCTTGCCGTCCTTTATCTCAAAGCCAAGCCTTGTGAGATATTCAACCATGTCGCTCTCAGGTATTTCAGTACCAAGGAACTTATTTATCCACTCAGGGTCAAAATCCACCGCCTTAGGTGTTTCGTCCTCATAGTTCTCATCAATATAAGTCTTTACGACCTCGCCAGCACCAAGCTCCTCAACAAGCTGGAAAGCTCTCATAAGAGCCTCATAGCACTCATGTGGGTCAAGACCCTTTTCATATCTTGCAGAAGCGTCAGTTCTCATGCCAAGCTTCTTGGCTGTAGTTCTTACGCTTGCACCGTCAAAGCAAGCAGACTCAAATACAACAGTAGTTGTATCGTCCATGATACCGCTGTATTCGCCGCCCATAACGCCTGCAACTGCAACAGGCTTTTCAGCGTCAGCAATGACCAGCATCTCTTCTGAAAGCTCTCTTACTTCTCCGTCAAGAGTTGTGATAGTTTCTCCTGCCTTAGCGTTTCTGATGTTGATAGATGCGTCCTTGACATATCTCAAATCAAAAGCGTGCATCGGTCTGCCGTATTCAAGCATAACATAGTTTGTAATATCAACAAAGTTGTTGATAGGTCTAACGCCGCAGCCTCTGAGTCTTTCTCTCATCCAACGAGGTGAAGGACCAATTTTAACGTTCTTAACGATACCGGCCATGTATCTCTTGCAAAGGTCAGTGTTGTGTATCTTTACCTTGAGCATATCGTTGATATCTCCATCAATGCCCTTGAACTCAGGCTTCTTGACCTTCAGCTCAGTGCCGAAAGTAGCCGCAGTTTCTCTTGCAAGACCGATAACAGAAAGACAGTCAGGTCTGTTTGAAGTTATCTCGAACTCAACAGTTGTGTCATTGTATCCAATAGCCTCATGGATATCCTTGCCTACTGTCTTGTCGCAGTCATCGCCAAGAATGAAAATTCCGTCCTCTATAGCATATGGGAAATCGTGAACAGAAAGTCCAAGCTCGCCCAGAGAGCAAAGCATACCATTAGAAGCAACGCCTCTCAGCTTGCCCTTTGTTATCTTCACCTGCTTGCCCTCATGAAGTACAGATGACTTGTGCTTTGCAACTGGCACAAAATCTCCCTCGTGAACGTTCTGAGCACCAGTAACTATCTGAACAGGTTCGTCCTCTCCCACGTCTACCTGAGTGATGAACATATGGTCAGAATCAGGGTGACGCTCCATAGAAACTACCTTGCCCACAACAACGTTAGAAATATCTTCGCCCTCCTGCTCAAAGCACTCTACCTTTGAGCCTGAAAGCGTCAGAGCGGAAACAAAATCCTTTATCGGCATATCGCAGTCTACATAGTCTGCAAGCCATTTCATTGACAAATCCATTTATTATTCCTCCGTAATCTTATCATTTACCGCAGTTTTGTATCTTCTCGTCCAAGTCCTTTAAAAACAGCGGTCTGTAAATATAGAAATCCTTCCACCGCTTTATGTTCACAGTATATTTTATCCCGAAATTATCAGTTATCTCAGCTTTCATGCTGTCATTGACACCATTTGTGCTGTGAACTATGGTCTTGAACTCTCTAATATCCGAATATTTTATAAGCAGTTTAGCCTTAGGCACATACATATATCTGTCAAGTAGATAAAAGGTCTTGTATTTGAACTCGCTTCCCTCTATCTCGCTTTCCAAAGCCAGCATATCCTGAGCGTCAAATTGCTCCAGCCTTGTAAGGTTTCCTCTGTATTGTTTTACCTGCCTTTTAAATCCTCTTATTCCGATAAAAAGCAGGATACCCAGAAAAATCATCAGAAACCCACATAGCACGAGCATATCCCATGCACTCTGCTGTTCTTTTACAAGCATGACCGATAACCCACCGCCAACACCTACTATCAGCGCCATAAGTGTGCTGATAGCCGCCGACGTTACAAGCTTAGCCTTTGACGGCGCAAGCTTTCTGTAAAGCCTGCTCTGCATTATAACTTCATTCATCAGAACTGCTCTAAAAATCTCATATCGTTCTCATAAAGCAGACGCATATCATTGATGTTGTATCTGCCCATTGTTATTCTTTCAAGACCGATACCAAATGCAAATCCGCTGTAAACCTCAGGGTCAATGCCACAGCCCTCAAGTACCTTAGGATGTACCATACCTGCGCCGAGAAGCTCTACCCAGCCCTCCTGCTTGCACATTGAACAGCCCTTGCCGTGACAGTTGAAGCACATAAGATCGACCTCAGCAGAAGGCTCTGTGTATGGGAAGTGGTGCGGACGAAGTCTTATCTGAGTATCCTCGCCGTAAAGACGCTTCATAAGAAGCTCAAGAGTACCTTTAAGGTCAGCCATAGTGATGCCCTTGTCAATAACAAGGCCCTCTATCTGGTGGAACAGCGGTGAATGTGTAGCGTCCACTGTGTCAGAACGGTAAACTCTGCCCGGTGAAATAATTCTGATAGGTGGCTTTCTCTTCTCCATAGTTCTTATCTGAACGGAAGAAGTCTGCGTTCTCAGAACAACATTTTCATTGATATAGAATGTATCCTGCGTATCTCTTGCAGGGTGAGATTTAGGCATATTCAGTGCCTCAAAGCAGTAGTGGTCTGTTTCAACCTCTGGACCGTCAACGATATCAAAGCCCATACCAAGGAACACTTCCTCTACCTCTTCAAGAGTAGCGTTCAGAGGGTGCGGTCTGCCTATTCTTGTTTTCTTGCCTGGAAGCGTAACGTCTATAGCTTCTTCTGTGAGCCTTACCTGCTCCATTTTGCTTTTAAGCTCTTCCTTACGCTTGTTGAGAGCATTCTCGATATCAGCTCTTACCTTGTTTGCAAGCTGACCGATAACAGGTCTTTCCTCTGCGGAAAGCTTACCCATTTGCTTAAGTATGGAAGTTATCTCTCCCTTTTTGCCAAGAAATCTTACTCTGAAATCTTCCAACAGCTTGGCGTCATCAATATGTGAAAGTTCTTCTTTCGCACGCTCGTCAATGCTTTTCAACTGTTCTTTCATTACTTATCCTCCTATAAAAATAAGCCCTGCCCCGACTAAACAGGACAAGACTTTGAAATTCTTGTTTATACCACCTATCAGTAAAGAGCCAACACTCTCCCGTCCTTAACGCAGACAGACGTTCACGCTTACTAAAGACTATCTCTCATTCGGCATGACCACTCGCAAGTGAACTTCATTTTGTCAGGATATAAAGCCGCTTTCAGAAAACGCACACACGCCGCAGCTTCTCTCTGAAGACCCTTAGCAAAACTACTCTCTCGGTCATAGTGTTTTAAGTGTATTGATACAATAATATGTTATCACATTCTGCCCCACATTTCAAGGGCTTAACAAAAAGTTTACAACTACAGCCCATGTTTATGAAGCTTATCCCACTTCATATCCTCCTCAGAGTAATAATCGTCCTCCTCGTCCTCTATCTTATTGTATTCCTTGTGTGGATAACCTATCTTCTCATAAAAATCATTGATAAGCACAAGCTTGCCCTTAGTGTCCTGAAAGCTGAGAGCCAGCATACCGTCCTCAGGCACAAAAGCTTTCTCCCTGCCCTCTTTGTCCTTTACCACAAAGCTTGACTTCTCCACATTTTTCAGCACGCAAACGAGTCTGCCCTTGTTTGTCTGATAAGACTTCTCTACTTCCTCATAGTAAAGGCATATGTGCAGATAGCTTTTAGAAAGCCCCATGCGTTGAGAGTGTTCAATGTGATCCTCATATATCCTCGTGTAAACATCAGCGTCCCGTGAAAGCGAGTAATACCAGTACATAAGCCCGCCCACAGAACAATTGCAAGCCCCCAGCAGTATAAGCAGAACCTTTGCAAAGACCGCACTTGCAAACACCGCACCAATTATCATGATAACGACCCCAAGCAGGATATTCTTATACATATTCCTCTGCATTTTCCTGTGTTCTTCAATATCATGTGCCGCCTTGACCTGCCTCTCCGCCCTCGACAGCTTCGGAGGATATTCATAAACTGCCTGCAAAACATTCACCTCTCAATTAGGATAACCATATGATACAAAAAATGCACAACACCCATAAGAGCATTGTACATTTTCTTATCTATTTTCAGTTTCATTATACACCTAAAAGGCGCAAAAGTCAACACGTTTCAATAAAGTTGTGACATATATGTCCGTTTTAATAGAGAAAATATGTTGCCCAACAAGGGTTGGAATTTACCCTATGACCGTTCGGGCAGTTTTCTATATATACAACATAGTATACATCGTCTCTCTTTTGATACAGGTAATGGTTTTGTCAATATCACTTGACACATTTTATTCGAACAAGAATTATGCAG
>NZ_QTWZ01000021.1:0-36504 GCF_003461385.1 Ruminococcus sp. AF17-1AC | reverse complement strand
TATCTCTCTTTTCTTTTTTCTTAATTTTGTCCAATATCTATTGTAGCACTACATTTCCTAGCATCTCACAAGTCCCCTCCCCCTTGTCAACCAAAACAAAATATGCTATAATATAAGGGATTGTAACCTACAACCATATTAAAATACAGATATATACAGATAATGAAAGGATTAGCTATGGATACTTCCGCACTTCTTTGGTATAAGACCCCTGCAGATGATTGGAACAAAGCACTGCCTATCGGAAACGGCAGGATAGGCGCAATGGTGTTCTCTCAGCCACTTGAAGAGAGGATTCAACTCAATGAGGACTCCGTCTGGTCGGGCGGCTTCCGTGAAAGAAATAATAAGTCCGCATTGCCTAATCTCGAAAAAGTGAGAAAACTGCTTTTTGAGGAGAAAATAAACGAGGCTGAAAAAATAATCAATGACGCTTTCTGCGGCACGCCTGTAAATCAAAGGCACTATATGCCACTGGGCGACATGAACGTTATACATTATAAAGAGAGCGAATGTGACTTCAAGGGCAGAAGCCTTGACCTTAACACCGCTGTCTGCACCACAGAATATGCCATAAACGGCGTTGACTACACAAGAGAAATGTTCATCTCACAGCCCGATCAAGTGCTTGTTATGCACATAACAGCTTCCGAGAAAAAGGCGATAAGCGTCCGTGTACGCATTGACGGCAGAGATGATTATTTTGACGACAACTCCCCTGTGCATGACAACGATATCCTCTTTTACGGCGGATGCGGTTCTGAGGATGGCATAAACTTTGCCGCTTATATAAAGGTACTCCACAAGGGCGGAAAGGTCTACCCATATGGAAGCTTCATAACCTGCGAGGACTGCGACGAGGTGACTATCCTTCTTGGCGCACAGACAAGCTACCGCTGTGAGGATTACAAGGGACAGGCTGTCTTTGACGTTGAAAGAGCCGAAGAGAAAAGTTACGCACAGCTTAAAGCTGACCATATCGCAGACTACAAGTCATACTATGACCGTGCGAATATCTCCCTTTGCGACAACAGCTCAGGTAATTCCGCCCTGCCTACAGACGAAAGACTTGCACTTGTGAAAAAGGGCGATCCCGACAACAAGCTTATTGAAATGTATCACAACTTCGGCAGATATCTTCTTATTGCAGGCAGCCGAGAAAAGACCCTGCCTACAAATCTCCAAGGCATTTGGAACAAGGATATGTGGCCTGCATGGGGCTGTAAATTCACAATAAATATCAATACCGAAATGAACTATTGGTGTGCAGAGAACTGCAATCTCTCAGAGCTTCATATGCCTCTTATCGACCATATCGAGAAGCTCCGTCCAAACGGCAGAAAGACCGCAAGGAATATGTATGGCTGCCGTGGCTTTGTCTGTCACCATAACACCGACATATGGGGCGACACCGCACCGCAGGACTTGTGGATACCTGGAACACAGTGGCCAATGGGTGCGGCATGGCTCTGCCTGCACATATGGGAGCATTATCTCTATGTTCAGGACAGAGAGTTTCTCAGTGAGAAATATGACACCCTGAAAGAAGCGGCAGAATTTTTCCTTGACTTCCTTATCGAAGACAAAAAGGGCAGACTTGTTACCTGCCCGTCAGTTTCCCCTGAGAATACTTATCTCACAGCTTCAGGCTCAAAAGGCTCTATCTGCATAGGTCCGTCTATGGACAGCCAGATAATCTATGAGCTTTTCACTGCCGTTGCGGAAGCTTCAAAAATACTTGAAACTGACGGAGGTTTCAGAAAAAAAGTCCTTGAAGCAAGAGACAGACTTCCTGCACCTGAGATAGGCAAATACGGTCAGATAATGGAATGGGCAGAGGACTATGACGAGGTCGAGCCTGGTCACAGACACATCTCACAGCTTTTCGCACTCTATCCTGCTGACATCATCACAATGCGAAAGACCCCTGAGCTTGCCAAAGCCGCAAGGGCTACCCTTGAAAGACGTCTTTCACATGGCGGCGGACACACAGGCTGGTCGAGGGCTTGGATAATAAACCACTGGGCAAGACTTTTTGACGGTGAAAAAGTGTACGAAAATGTTATAGCACTTCTTTCAAACTCCACAAGCGAGAATATGTTTGATATGCACCCTCCTTTCCAGATAGACGGAAACTTCGGTGGCACAGCCGGTATCACGGAGGCACTTTTGCAAAGCGAGAACGGCGAGATAATTCTCCTGCCTGCACTGCCGAAAGAATGGTCTGAGGGCAGCTTCAAAGGACTTTGTGCAAGAGGCGGCTTTGTTATCGACCTTGAGTGGAAAGACTCAAAGATAACAGCCTGCCACATTCACTCAAAGTGCGGAAAGAAGTGCAGGATAGTGTGTGACAGTGTAAAGGTACACACTGCAAGCAGCGAGGTACAGACCTTGTACACAGACGGTGCAGCAGAGTTTGACACTGAAACAGGTAAAACATACACGCTCACATTCTGAGCAAAAGACAAAATTTGAGAGGATATTGAAATGAGACATTATCGGATAATGGCAGCGGCTGTTGCAGCAATTTGCACGCTGTCAGGCTGCGGAGTGCAGATAGGCAGAAACGAGAGCATGACCGCCCCCGAAAAAACATCTGTTGTAACCACAACAAAGAAACAGACAAACGATGACAGCAAGGCTGACGAGCAGGCTTTAAAAAGCTACGAAGAAACAAAGATAGTGGCAAACGCCATACCTTATGTTAAATTTACAAAAAGCGTTGAAGCCGAAACAGGCTCAGTTTCAGGCAAGGCGAAAGTAAAAAGTGACCGCAAGGGCTACAAGGGCAAGGGTTATGTGACGAACATTTCCGCTGAGGAAGATTGGTCAAGGGAGATCGAGCTTACCGACTCACAGTATTATAACCTTACCATAACAGTGGCTTCCGATGTGCCGTGCGTGAACGGCATAGCTGTGAACGGCAAAAAGCTTCAGGATTTCTCAGCCAGCGGCTCGGGCAAGTTTGAAAAGGTGACTTTCAAGAACATCTACATAGAGAAAGGCAAGACGGCAATATCCGTTATCCCTGTGGACGGCGGACTTGACGTTGACTGCCTGACCCTCACCGCAAGCGAGGATATATCAAAGCTTGACCTTACTATATCAAAGCCTGCTCTTTCAAACAAAGACTCCGACTACAACGCAAAAGCGCTTTATCAGTATCTTTGCGAAAGCTACGGCAAGCAGGTGCTTTTGGGTCAGCATGACACCATCGGCACATCTGCTGAAACAGACATGATATACAAAACCACAGGAAAATACCCTGCAATACGTTTTGGCGACCTTATGCTTGCCACTGAAAAGGACAGCATTACCACCGACACCGAGATGAACATCGCCATGGATTGGGCTTCAAAGGACGGCATAGTGGGCTATATGTGGCACTGGGCTGCCCCTGACGACAAGCGTGAATATTATGCCGACCAGACGGATTTTGACATCAAAAAGGCAGTTACAAAGGAAAATATCGCAGAACTCAGCCTTGAGGATATCAAAAAGCTTCAAAAGGACGGCAAGGTAAGCAAAGAATGTGTTGCTGTCGTTCAGGATATCGACACCGTATCTGAGAGACTCTCCACCCTCCGTGATGAGGGAATAGCAGTGCTTTGGCGACCGCTCCACGAGGCCAGCAACGGCGATTTCTGGTGGGGCAATGACAAGGAAGCCTACAAATGGCTTTGGAAGCTTATGTACGAGCGTCAGACGAAATACCACAAGCTGAACAATCTCATATGGGTATGGTCAGCACAGAATGCCGATTGGTATGTGGGCGACGAATACTGCGACGTGCTTTCCTGCGATGTTTATGACGACGGCAATAAGGACGCACAGGTGAACATAATGCTTTTCCTGCAAAGCATATCAAAGAACAAGCCTATTGCAATGAGCGAATGTGGAAGCTTCCCTGACATACAGAGCATTGCAGACGAAAAAGCCATGTGGGCGTTCGTAGGTCAATGGGGCGGAAATTATCTTATGACCGATGACGGCAAGCTTGCTGAAGAAAACAACACCGCCGCCGAGCTTATCAAGATGTATAACAACAATCTCACTCTAACAAGGGATAAGCTCCCCGACTTCACCCACCTTGCAAGTTCCATAAAGGACACGGAAGAAAAATCCGCTGAGAGCAAAAAGAATGATAGCTCAAAGGCTGACAGCAAGACGAAAAAAGAAAATACTTCTAAAGCAGAATAGAAAAAGACCGCTGAGAACTCTCTCAGCGGCATTTTTATACCCTATTTACCTTTCAGCGCCTCAGAAAGCGTCCGCCAGCCAAGCATTGCGCACTTTACTCTCGCAGGCATATGGGAAATATCCCTGAGGGCAGAAGCTTCTTCAAGGCTGTCTAAGAATTTTCAGCAAACAATTACGCTAAACTAACTCACATAAAGTGATGATAACAAAAAAATTCGATTTTACCCCTTGACAAATAATATTATATGACGTATAATATATTCAACGATATAGTATTATAGATCTATATAATAACTGAGCTGACTAAAGAGAGGAGAGAGTAAATGGGCTTTCCAATAAGTGCAGGACTGCTTGATTCCATGGTACTGTCAGTGGTAGACAGAGAGGATACCTATGGATATGAGATAACGCAGTTCATACGCAGTGCGGTGGACGTTTCAGAATCCACCTTGTATCCTGTACTGAAACGGCTTCAAAAAAACGAGCTGCTTGAAACCTACGATAAGGAATATATGGGCAGGAACAGACGTTATTATCATGTTACCCCAAAGGGAGAAAAAGCTCTTGAAGAATACCGCAGAGAGTGGAAGAAGCATAAGAATATGGTAGACCGTATATTATTAGAAAAAGGTGGAGAAAACACATGAACAGACTTGAGTATCTTACCCAACTGCGCAGATCGCTTGAAGACGGCGGACTTGCCGAAGATGAAATAAATGACGCAATGGGGTTTTATTAGGAGATATTCCTTGATGCAGGTGCAGCCCATGAAGCTGAAACTGCCGCAAACCTCGGCTCGCCCGAAGAGCTTGCCAACAAAATTTTGCAGGACAGTGGCATACACCCACAGGGCGACTCGGTATTTCAAATGGAAGCCGCCGCTGACCCCTCACAGGCTCGTGATACTGACAATAATGTGCCACAGAACGGCAATTCTCTCTCAAAGCTTCTTGTTATCATCATCACAAGCCCAATATGGTTCAGCCTTATATGTGCCTTTGCCGCAATAGCCTTGGCGATACTTTGCGCACTTTTAAGCATAATAATTGCAGTTTTCGCAACAGGCTTCTCCCTTACAATAGGCGGTATAGTAACGCTTTTCACGGTCTATCCCGCAGGCATTGCCCTTATCGGTGCAGGACTTATTTGTATCGGACTTGGAGGCATGATTGTAATGCCTGTTATAAGGTGCATATGGCGTGGCTGTGTAAGCCTTTTCAACAAATTCACAAACTTTGTCCATAGGTTTGTAAGCTCAAAGGCGGTGGCGTAATGGCAAAATATGATAACACAGGCGACGTAAAACGCAGACGTTTCCCATTTTTTTTGACGATATTTATTATCGGCATAGTGCTTTTCATTGTGGGCGTGGTGCTTATCAAGGTCACAAACACCAAAAGCCTTGGCAAGCGTTATTCCTATGACGAGAATTTCGACGGCGGCACCATAGCAAATATCGACATAGAGTTCTCCGCAGGGGATCTCAACATCAAAAAGAGCAGTGACGAAAATATCCACGTCACAGGAGAAAATCTCCCAGAGAAGATAAATTTTTCGTCATCAAACAGCAAGCTTCAGATCAAGACCGCCGACAGCCTTTTGCACCTTAAAGGCGGATATATCTCCCTTGACGGAAGTCAGCCTACGCTGACTATAGAGCTTCCTGAAAAAGCGTTTGACACTGTAAAGATAGACGCAGGCGCAGGACAAATGAAGCTTTCAGACCTGACCTGTGAAAACCTCGACATAGATTTCGGTGCAGGAAGCTCAGAGGTCATTAACGTCACCTGCAAAAATGAAGCCGACTTTGACCTTGGAGTAGGAAAAACAGTTTTCAAAGACTGCACTTTTAACGATTCCGACTTTGACTGCGGGGTAGGCGAAACAGACTTTTCAGGAAAGCTTCTCGGCGACGCTGAGATAGACGGCGGCATAGGAAGTATAAATTTTGATATCGACGGCTGCAAAAACGACTATAAGATAAAATCAGACAGCAAAGTGAAAATAAATAGCACAACAGAAGAGAACGAGCTTCTCTACAAAATAAAACTTGACATTGACAATGGTATAGGCGAAATTTCGCTTAATTTCAGATAAGGAGTGATAGAAATGGCAAAGCCACTTTACAAATTAAGAGAAGGCAGGATAATTTCAGGCGTTTGCGCAGGACTAGCGGAGTATTTCAACATCGACGTGAACATAGTCCGTATCTGTGCAGTGCTTATAGGCTGTGCAGGCGGTGCAGGAGTTATCGCATATATTGCGGCTGCAATGCTTCTGCCTGAGAGATAAGACCATACGAAAGACAAAACCACGGCTGAATGTAAACTCAGCCGTGGTTTTTTACGTCTTAACAAATATCTTTTCTGTTCATGAAAGTATGTGACCAATGCACAAAATTGCCGCACCAAAACTGTGCAAACAAATGATTTATATTTTAATTTGGCAACAATTCTGCAATTGTTGCATTTTTTATGCAACAAAACACCTCTTTTTCGGGATAAGTAGGAGGTGATAAACATGGAAGCAGTAATAGCGGCGTTCATAGCGGCGGCCGCCAGCATAGCCTGCCAACTTATAATAGCTCGTTCGGGAGCTAAAGAAAACAAAAAATCACAGGAAGCCACCGAACGGCTTATTATATATAGAATAGATAGGCTGGAACAAACAGTTTCCGAGCATAACGCACTCATATCAAGAATGGCGGCAGCGGAACAAAAGATAACAGACATGGAAAGGGAGAGATACTCATGAAAGAAAAACTCGCAAAGCTCATTGACGTAAAATCGCTTGTCACACTGCTTATGACAAGCGTGTTCTGTTTCCTCACGCTGAAAGGGATAGTCAGCGGAGAGCAGTTCATCACAGTTTTCACAGTGGTGATATCATTTTACTTTGGCGTACAGACGGCAAAAAAATCTGGAGGTGACGGCAATGGAAAAAGCTAAGGGCATAGACGTTTCCCATTGGCAGGGGAGAATAGATTTTGACAAGGTGAAGTCACAGGGTTACAGCTTTGTGATGATAAACGCAGGCTACGGCAAGTACATCGGTCAAAAAGGCGAAAATTTCGAGAAGAACTATGCCGCCGCCAGAAAGGCTGGTCTTAATATCGGCACATACTGGTATTCCTACGCCCTCACAGAAGCCGATGCACTTGCGGAAGCAAAAACTTTTCTTGAAGCGGTCAAAGGCAAGAAGTTTGAATATCCTCTCGCCTTTGATATCGAGGACGCTTCCCAAAGTGAACTTCCAAACGCTGCCATAAACAAAATTATAGAAGCCTTCTGCGACTATCTTGAAAATAACGGCTACTATGCGGCAGTCTACAGCTACGCAGACTTTTTCAAACGCAAGGTATCAGACTCCGTAAAAAACCGCTACGACATTTGGGTGGCACACTTTGACGTTGCAAAGCCTGCCATATCAAACTATGGAATGTGGCAGTATACAAGCAAAGGCACAGTAAACGGCGTTTCCGACCTCTGCGACTGCAACTACGCCTACAAAGACTCCCCTGCCATAATGAAGAAAAAGTGCCTTAACCTTTACCCTGCCAATTCAAAGCTTTTAGACATCACAGGCTACAAAAAAGGTGATAAAGGCAATGGTGTCCTTGCACTGAAATATCTTCTTATGCTTGCAAAGAAAAAAGGTATGCACAATATCAACCTTGATAAAAACGATATTTTCGGTGCAGGTACTCAGAAAGCCGTGAACAATATACTCAAAAACCACAGCTATTCACAAAACGGTATAGCAGGCAAGAAATTCATTGACCTTTTAGGTAACGAGCTTCTAAAATAAGCACAAGCAACCGCAAAAACGCAGGGGTGAACAGCGTTCGACCGCCTGTACCAAAACAAAGCCCCATATTAGCACATAAAAAAGGCTGTACCCTTACGGATACAGCCTTGAATGCTATGCAAAATTTATTAAACCAACTGAATGATAGCCATTTCAGCAGCGTCGCCACGACGTGGTCCGATCTTGATGATCTTTGTATAGCCGCCGTTTCTGCCCTCATATGAAGGTGCAATGTTGTCAAACAGCTTCTTAGCTACGTCTTCCTTAGTTACATAAGAAAGTACCTGACGCTTTGAGTGAAGGTCGCCTGCCTTGCCGAGAGTAATCATTTTCTCAGTCATAGCAGCAACTTCCTTAGCTCTTGTTACAGTGGTTTCAATCTTACCGTTTTCGAGAAGATAAGTAACCATAGCTCTGAGCATTGCTTTTCTCTGGTCGCTAGTTCTTCCCAGCTTTCTTGTGCCTGGCATAGATTTTCACTCCTTACTTTAATTATCGTCCTCTGAATTAAGGTCGTAACCCAATGAATGAAGCTTTTCCTTGACCTCGTCGAATGACTTCTTACCAAGGTTTCTTACCTTCATCATTTCTTCAGCAGACTTTTCAATCAAATCGTTAACCGTGTTAATTCCTGCACGCTTCAGACAGTTAAATGAACGCACAGATAAGTCAAGTTCCTCAATGGTCATCTCAAGGATCTTTTCCTTGCCCTTTTCATCCTTTTCAACCATCATCTCTACAACGTTAGTCTCTTCTGAGAGATCAACAAAGAGATTCAGATGCTCGTTGAGGAGTTTGGCTGCCATTGATACAGCTTCCTTAGCGGAGATAGTACCGTCGGTCCAAACCTCCAATGTCAGCTTATCAAAATCGGTGATCTGTCCAACGCGGGTGTTGTCAACCGTGAAGTTCACCTTTAATACAGGCGTATAAATACTGTCTACTGCAATAACACCAATAGGGGCGTTAGGCATAAGCGCCTTGTTCTTTTCCGCAGAAACATATCCACGACCTCTGTCGATGACAATTTCCATATAAAGCTTTGCGCCCGGTCCCAAAGTTGCAATGTGCATATCAGGAACAAGAATGTCCACCTCAGAATCTGTCTTGATGTCGCCGGCAGTGACAACGCACTCGCCTTCGGCCTCAATGTAGATAGTCTTAGGACCCTCGCCGTAAAGCTTTGCAGTTAAACCCTTGAGGTTAAGAATGATCTCAGTAACATCTTCCTTAACTCCGGGAATTGTTGATAGTTCGTGGTGTACACCGTCGATCTTTACCGATGTAACGGCGACGCCTGGCAAAGAGGAGAGCAGTACACGTCTCAGACTATTTCCGAGCGTAATACCATAGCCACGCTCCAGAGGCTCGAGAATAAACTTGCCGTATGTTCCGTTGCTCTTTAGCTCGGCTGTTTCGATTTCAGGCTTTTCTATTTTTTCAAGCATTTAAGACCCTCCTGTTTTCAAACTCGATTGTTTTATATGATCAATAACACATACACTTCCAAAAACATATCAAGTATTTCTCCGATACGCACTCTTGAAGAGTGCATACCGTAAGAACCACTATCAATACATTATTTAGAATACAACTCGACGATGAGGTGCTCCTCGATGTCATAGTCAAGGTCTTCCTTAACAGGCATACGAAGAACCTTAGCTGTCTGGTTGTCCTTGTTTACATCAAGCCATGTAGGAGCTGCCTTTGAAGCGTTAGCCTCAATGATCTGCTTGAACTTCTCGCTCTTCTTGCTGTTTTCCTTAAGTGAGATAACATCGCCTTCCTTGATTCTGTAAGAAGGAATGTCAACTCTCTTGCCGTTAACAAGATAATGACCGTGAACAACGAGCTGACGAGCCTCTCTTCTTGTCATTGAAAGACCCATTCTGTATACAACATTGTCAAGTCTTGACTCGAGAAGAGTAATGAGGTTAGCACCGGCCTGACCCTCCATTTTCTCAGCAAGCTCGAACAGGTGACGGAACTGCTTCTCAAGAACGCCGTAGATGAACTTGAGCTTCTGCTTTTCCTTAAGCTGCATACCGTATTCTGAAACTTTCTTTCTCTTGTTAGCGTTAGGATCACGCTTTGTTTCCTTAGCGATACCCATAACTGCTGGGCTGATTCCGAGAGATTTACATCTCTTGAGTATTGGTTCTCTATTTACTGCCATGGTAAATACCTCCGTTTTCTAAATGTTATCGGGTCTTAGCCGAATTGCTTACCCGACTTTGAGTAAACTACAAACTCAAATTGTCTTATAAACTATACACGTCTTCTCTTTGGAGGACGGCATCCATTGTGAGGGATCGGAGTTACATCCTTGATAAGTCTAACTTCAAGATCCTCAGACTGCAAAGCTCTGATTGCAGCCTCACGGCCAGCACCAGGTCCCTTTACAAAAACTTCAACTGTCTTAAGGCCATGCTCCTTAGCAGCTCTTGCAGCAGTTTCAGCAGCTGTCTGAGCAGCGAATGGAGTAGACTTCTTAGAACCTCTGAAGCCGAGTCCGCCGGCAGATGCCCAAGAAATAGCATTGCCCTGCATATCTGTAATAGTTACGATAGTGTTGTTAAAAGTAGACTGGATATGAACCTGTCCCTGTTCAATGTTCTTTCTTTCACGACGACGACGAATAGTAGTCTTCTTCTTAGCCTGAGCCATTGTTCACACCCTCCTTACTTCTTCTTATTAGCGATTGTCTTTACAGGACCCTTACGAGTTCTTGCGTTGGTCTTTGTTCTCTGACCTCTAACTGGGAGACCTCTTCTGTGACGAAGACCACGATAACAACCGATTTCTGTCAATCTCTTGATATTGAGCGCAACATTTCTTCTGAGGTCACCCTCAACAGTGATGTTATGGTCAATATATTCACGCAATTTAGCTACATCGTCCTCAGACATATCCTTAACTCTTGTGTCAGGATTTACGCCTGTTTCATTAAGAATCTTAGTAGCAGTTTTCTGACCTATACCATAGATATAAGTAAGAGCAATTTCAATTCTCTTATCCTTTGGCAGGTCGATACCAGCAATACGAGCCATTATTTAGCTGCACCTCCATTATTGGTTTGTTAGCCCTGACGTTGTTTGTGCTTAGGATTCTGGCAGATTACCATAACCTTGCCTTTTCTCTTGATTACCTTGCACTTCTCGCAGATAGGCTTAACTGAAGGTCTTACTTTCATTGAAATACCTCCTTTGAATTTAGCGACAAGAATTAAAAATTCTTAAACTTACGGGAAAGCTTACTTAGCTCTCCATGTGATTCTTCCCTTTGTCAAGTCATACGGTGACATTTCGACCGTTACCTTATCTCCGGGTACGATACGAATATAATTCATACGCAGCTTACCCGAAATATGAGCAAGGATTTTATGACCGTTTGAAAGTTCTACCAGAAACGTTGCATTTGGCTTAGCCTCAATTACCGTTCCCTCAAGTTCGATAACGTCTTCCTTTGACATTAAAAAACCTCCCCATCTAAAAGGTTTTGGTCTGCTGTAACATGGTTTGGGTCAAAACCTTGTATCAGCCGTCTTAATTTCCTGTTTGTCAGCTCATCAGTGCTGATGTTGACGCCCGCAGGTGAAATGTGTTTTATGTTTTTACGCTTTGGCTTTTCAAGCTTACGCTCCTTGCCGTCTGCGATATACACAAAACCGCCGCTGGCAGCTACCGCAACAAAATATCTGCCCTTATCACGGCCTGCGTTCGCAAGCACCACTGAACCGATCGGTATATCTACAACGCTTTTCTCCGTCATACTTTGGTCAGGATAACTGCCCCGTCAGGAGTAACTGCGATTGTATGCTCAAAATGAGCCGCCCACTTTCCGTCTTTTGTCTTGACAGTCCAACCGTCAGGCATTGTCTTGATATCAGCCGTACCCATGTTTATCATAGGCTCTATGGCTATTACCATACCTGCCACAAGTCTGATGCCGTGACCAGCCTTGCCATAGTTTGGAACTTCCGGATCTTCGTGCAGGTTTTTGCCCACACCGTGACCTACGAACTGTCTTACAACGGAGTAGCCGTTGTCCTCATTGTATTTCTGAATCGCCGCACCCAAGTCGCCAAGTCTGACGCCCGGCTTTACCATATCTATTGCAAGATACAGACTTTCTTCGGTGGACTTCATCAGAGCCTCTGCTTCAGGGGAAATCTTGCCTACAGCAAAGGTCTTGCAGGAATCTCCGTGATAGCCGTCAATGTAAGCACCAACGTCTACTGAAACTATGTCGCCCTCGCAAAGCTTGCGTGGACCGGGGATACCATGGATTATCTCATCGTTGACGGAAATGCAGGCTGAGCCTGGAAATCCGCCGTAGCCAAGGAAGCTTGGCTTTGCACCATGAGAAGTGATATATCTGTGAACGACTTTATCAAGCTCGTAGGTAGTCATACCCGGTCTGATAGCCTCGCCCGCAGCGATCAATGCTCCGGCGGTTATTGCGCCCGCCTTCTGCATTTTCTCGATCTCTTTATTGGATTTAACGCATATCATTAAAAACGCCTCGGATCTATGCCTTAACAGCTTCGAGAACAAGCTTTGAAGTGTCCTCTACCTTATCCTGTCCCTCAACGGTAACGAGTTTACCCTGCTTACCGTAGTAATCTTTAAGAGGAGCGGTTGATTTGTGATATGTCTGAAGTCTGCTGATAACTGTTGCAGGCTCGTCGTCCTTACGGATAACGATCGGCTTTCCGCAAACATCGCACACGCCCTCTACCTTTGAAGGCTTGAAAGCTGTGTGGTAAGTAGCGCCACAGTCGAGGCAAACTCTTCTGCCTGAAAGTCTCTGCTGAATAGTCTCGTCAGGAACATATATCTCTATAACCTTGTCTATCTTAACGCCCATAGCGTCAAGAGCCTCAGCCTGAGGAACTGTTCTTGGGAAACCGTCCAGAATGAAACCGTTCTGAGCGTCAGGCTCAGCGATCCTGTCCTTAAGGATACCAATTACGATATCGTCTGATACAAGGTCGCCTGCGTCCATAGCAGCCTTAGCCTTGAGACCGTACTCTGTGCCAGCCTTAACAGCAGCTCTGAGCATATTGCCTGTAGAAATAGTAGGAATGTTCAGAGCCTTGCAGATAACCTCAGCCTGAGTTCCTTTTCCCGCACCGGGAGCGCCTAAAAGAATAATATTCATTTTTAACTCCTTTTTATCTCAAACGTAAAGCCTATGGTTTATTCAAGGAAGCCCTTATGATGACGCATCATCATTTGAGATTCCATAGTTCTTGCAGTTTCAAGAGCAACTGATACAACGATGAGTATCGAAGTACCGCCCATTGCAATATTCATCTTTGTGATCGAAGTGAAGATAATAGGGAAGATAGCGATTATTCCGAGGAACACAGCTCCTACCAATGTTATCTTTGACAGAACCTTCTTCAGATAATCGGAAGTTGGTCTACCAGGTCTGATACCAGGGATACCACCGTTGTTCTGTCTGAGGTTGTTTGCGATCTCAAGTGGGTTATACTGCATTGAAACATAGAAATAGTTAAAGCCGATTATCAGCACAAAGTACAGACAAGCGTAGAACGGATGAGTGTACTCGAACCAGTGAAGGAAGTGATCGTAGAAGCTTCCGCTCTTTGGTTCAATGAACATTTTGAGTGTTGAAGGCAGTGACATGAAAGCCATTGCAAAGATGATAGGCATAACGCCGCTCATTGCGATCTTGATCGGAATAAAAGTATTCTGACCGCCGTACTGTTTTCTGCCGACTACTCTCTTAGCGTACTGTATCGGTATTCTTCTTTCAGCCTCGTTCATAAAGATGATAAAGCCTATCATCAGAATGAATACAACAAGGATAGCAATTACGAGAATGATGTTCTTAGCCTCGCCTGTCTTCATGTAATCGAACAGACCGATAACTGCTGAAGGACCTCTTGCAATGATACCTGCGAACAGGAGCATTGAGATACCGTTTCCGATACCCTTCTCGTTGATCTCATCACCGAGCCAGATCGTCAGTGACGCACCTGCTGTAAAGCAAGCGATAATAACGATCTCTGCGAATATCTTGCTAAAGCCCTCTGTGTAAACACAAGCACCCGCTTTCTTCATGGTGAGGTAATAAGCCCACGCCTGGAAGATAGCAATAGCAAGTGACGCATACTTTGTTATCTTGTTGAGTTTCTTTCTTCCCTCAGGGCCTTCCTTCTGGAGTCTTTCTAGCGGTGGAAGAGCGTAGGTCAGAAGCTGAATGATAATTTGTGCATTGATATAAGGTGAAACGGAGAGCGCCAAGAGAGTAGCTTTTGAAAAGTTACCTCCTGACAGAACGTTCAGATAGCTGAAGAAGTCACCTGACGAAGCACTCTGTTCAAACCATGCTGACAATGCGGCTGAGTCAAGGTAAGGTACAGGAACTGTACCGCCGACTCTGTAGATGATGATGATGAAAAAAGTAAATAGAAGTTTTTTTCTTAATTCCGGAACTCTCCAGGCATTACGAAATGTCTCTATCACAATTACATCACCTCAACCTTCCCGCCTGCCTTTTCAATCTTTTCCTTAGCAGCTGCTGAGAACTTAGCAGCCTTAACGGTAAGGTTTTTAGTTAATTCGCCGTTTCCGAGGATCTTGACGCCGTCAAGTTCCTTCTTGATGATGCCTGAAGCTTTAAGAAGCTCAGTATCAACAACTGTGCCGTCAACAAATCTATCAAGATCAGATACATTTACGATAGCATACTTTGTTGCGAAAATATTGTTGAATCCACGCTTAGGGATTCTTCTTGCGAGCATTGTCTGTCCGCCTTCAAAGCCCGGTCTTATTCCGCCGCCGGAACGAGCCTTCTGACCCTTGTGTCCCTTGCCTGCGGTCTTTCCGTTACCAGAACCGTGACCTCTGCCCTTGCGCTTGCTCTCCTTTACGGAGCCTGCAACAGGTGATAATTCGTGCAGTTTCATTCAGATTGCACCTCCTTATGCTTCAGTTACTTTAATAAGATGGGAGATAACCTTTACCTTTCCCTTTGTCTGAGGATTGTCAGGCTGACAAGTCTTATCCCCGATTTTTCTGAGACCCAGTGAATTAGCGGTAGCGACCTGCTTATCGCTTCTTCCGTTAAGGCTCTTTATCAGTTCGATGTTAATTGCCATAACTGTTATCCTCCTTAGCCTGTAATTTCTTTAACTGTCTTGCCTCTGAGAGCTGCTACTGTTTCAGCGCTTCTGATGTTAGCAAGACCGCTTATTGTAGCTCTTACTGCGTTGTAAGGATTGTTTGAACGGAGCTGCTTAGCTCTGATATCCTTGATTCCAGCAGCTTCTACAACGGCTCTTACTGTGCCGCCTGCGATAACTCCAGTACCTGGTGCTGCAGGCTTGAGAAGAACCTCGCCTGCACCGAACTTACCGATAATTTCGTGTGGGATCGTTGTTCCCTTAAGTGAAATTCTGATAAGGTTCTTCTTGGCGTCCTGGATTGCCTTTCTGATTGCGTCAGGAACTTCTCCTGATTTACCGATTCCGAAACCTACTACTCCGTTTCCGTCGCCTACTACTACGAGGACTGAGAACTTCATTATACGGCCGCCCTTAACAGTCTTTGATACTCTGTTAATTGCAACGACCTTTTCAGTAAGTTCCATGTTTGAAGCATCTATTAAAGCCAATGTTTACCCTCCTCTTTAGAACTTAAGTCCGCCTTCACGGGCTCCGTCTGCCAACTCCTGAACACGTCCGTGGTAAAGGTAGCCGCCTCTGTCGAATACGACATTCTCGATGCCCTTTGCCTTAGCCGCCTGAGCGATCATTTCGCCGACCTTACGAGCGCCTTCCTTGTTGCCGCCGTTGCCTTCAAAGTCCTTGGACATTGAGGAAGCGCTGCAAAGTGTTACGCCGTTTACGTCGTCGATAACCTGTGCATAAATATGCTTAGAGGAGCGGAATACGTTGAGGCGAGGACAATCAGCTGTTCCGTTGATCTTGTTGCGGACTCTCTGATGTCTTTTTGCTCTTGCCTTAGCCTTGTCAAGCTTTTTAACCATAGTAATTCTCTCCTTTTATTACTTCTTGCTGCCCTTACCAGCCTTACCTTCCTTACGGATAACATACTCGCCTTCGTAACGAATACCCTTACCCTTATAAGGCTCTGGTGGACGCTTCTCACGGATCTCACAAGCAAACTGACCTACTTCCTGCTTGTCGCAACCTGAAATTACGATGTGGTTTGCGTCAGGTACATCGATCTTGATAGTATCTGTTTCAGGTACGATTACCTGATGAGAAAAACCAAGGTTGAGAACAAGGTTCTTACCCTGCTTCTGTGCTCTGTAACCTACACCAACGATCTCAAGCTTCTTTGCGAAACCCTCTGTAACACCCTCTACCATGTTGTGTACGAGTGTTCTTGTCAGACCGTGCAGTGACTTGTGGAGCTTATCCTCTGAAGGACGCTCTACTGTGATCACGCCGTCTGCACACTTTATGATCATATCCTTGTGGAACTCTTTTGTGAGTGAACCCTTAGGACCCTTTACTGTAACTACGTTTCCGTCTGCAACAGTAACCTCTACACCTGCAGGAACACTAATTGGCTTAATACCTATTCTTGACATAACTTAGTCCTCCTTACCAGATGAATGCGAGAACTTCTCCGCCGACATTCAGCTCTCTAGCCTTCTTGTCTGTGATAACGCCCTTTGAAGTAGATACGATAGCAATGCCAAGACCCTTTATAACCTTTGGCATATCCTCGCAGCTTGCGTAAATTCTCAGACCAGGCTTTGATACTCTTCTGAGTCCTGTGATGACTGGATTTCTGTTCTCGTCATATTTAAGAGTAATTCTAATGATACCCTGCTTACCGTCTTCAATGATCTTGAAGTCCTTAACGTATCCTTCGTCTACGAGGATCTGTGTGATCGACTTCTTCATATTAGATGCAGGAACGTCAACTGTTGCGTGCTTCGCAGTACTTGCGTTACGGATTCTTGTAAGAAGATCCGCTATTGTATCAGTAATTTGCATGCGTGTTAACCTCCTTTTACCAACTAGCCTTCTTAACTCCCGGAATCTTACCCTCGTGAGCCAACTCTCTGAAACAAATACGGCAAACGCCGAACTTTCTCAGATAAGCGTGAGGTCTTCCGCAGATCTTACATCTGTTGTAAGCACGAGTGGAATATTTAGGCGTAGCCTGCTGTTTGTTGATCATAGCCTTCTTAGCCATTTTTTATCCTCCTCTTACTTATCAGCAAATGGAGCACCCATAAGTGAAAGCAGCTCCTTTGCCTCTTCATCAGTTTTTGCAGTTGTGATAAAGTTGATATCCATACCACGAACCTTATCTATCTTATCGTATTCGATCTCAGGGAAGATCAGCTGCTCCTTAAGACCAGTAGAGTAGTTGCCTCTGCCGTCGAAAGAGTTAGGGTTGATACCTCTGAAATCTCTTACACGAGGAAATGCTACGTTGAAAAGTCTGTCAACGAATTCATACATTTTCTCAGCTCTCAGTGTTACCTTAACACCGATGATCTGTCCGTCTCTGAGCTTGAAGTTAGCAACGGACTTCTTCGCCTTACAAACGATCGGCTTCTGTCCTGTGATAGCAGCCAGATCAGTCATGATAGCATCGATAACCTTCTTGTTATCCTTATCTGCGCCGCAGCCCACGTTGATAACTACCTTATCAAGCTTTGGGATCTGCATAACGTTAGCGTATTCGAATTTCTTCATCATAGCAGGAGCTACGTCGCTAACATAATATTCTTTAAGTCTAGCCATCGTAATATCCTCCTAATTAAAATTCTTCGCCGCAGTCTGCGTTCTTGCAGACTCTAACTTTAGTACCGTCCTCAAGGAACTTATGAGCGACTCTTGTTGGCTTGCCGCACTTAGGGCAAACTGCCTGTACCTTTGAAGCGTACATTGCAGCCTCAGCCTCAACTATGCCGCCCTGCTCGCCCTGACGTCTTGGCTTAACGTGCTTTGTAGCAATGTTAAGACCCTCAACGATTACCTTTCCCTCCTTAGGGGAAACTTCCAGGACCTTGCCCTTCTTACCCTTGTCCTTACCGGAGAGGATAACGACGGTGTCGCCTGTTTTTACGTGTACCTTATTCATTGTTACGACACCTCCAATTAAAGAACTTCTGGAGCAAGTGAAAGGATCTTCATATAATCCTTCTCTCTGAGCTCCTTAGCTACTGGTCCAAATATACGAGTACCTCTTGGGTTCTTGTCTTCTTTGATAATAACAGCTGCGTTTTCGTCAAAACGGATATATGTGCCGTCTGCACGACGAAGACCCTTAGCTGAACGAACGATTACTGCTTTAACAACGTCGCCCTTTTTAACAACTCCGCCTGGTGTTGCCTTTTTAACAGAACAAACTACAACGTCACCGATGTTTGCATACTTTCTGCGTGTTCCGCCGAGTACCCTGATGCACATAAGCTCCTTTGCTCCGGAGTTATCTGCTACCTTCAGGTAAGTCTGCATTTGTATCACAGTGCGTTCCTCCTTTCAGAATTTAACGTGCGGTCGGCAGAAGTTATCTGCCACCTGCACTATTGCGTTTTAATTACTTAGCCTTCTCAAGAACGTTAACAAGACGCCATCTCTTGTCCTTTGACAGAGGTCTTGTTTCCATAACTTCAACCTTGTCGCCTATATTGCAGACATTGTTTTCGTCATGTGCCTTAAGCTTAACTGTTCTCTTGATGATCTTCTTGTAAAGTGGGTGCTGTACGTTATCCTTGATAGCAACTACGATAGTCTTATCCATCTTGTTGGAAACTACAACGCCAACTCTGGTTTTTCTCAAATTTCTCTCTTCGCTCACAGTTAATCCTCCCTTCGAAAATTACTGAACATTGGACTCTTGCTTACGAATGAATGTCTTTACACGAGCAATATCCTTCTTCACAGCCTGAAGTCTCTTAGGATTCTCCAACTGATTTACAGCGTGCTGGAAACGAAGGTTAAAAAGCTCCTGCTTGAGCTCAGCGAGTTTGCTGTTGAGCTCGTCGACTGTCATATCCTTGATTTCATTAGCCTTCATTATTGCTCACCACCCGTTTCTTGAGTATCTCTTTTAACGAACTTACACTTGATAGGCAGCTTGTGCATTGCAAGACGCATTGCTTCTCTAGCTGTCTCTTCAGGTACTCCTGCGATCTCGAACATTACTCTGCCTGGCTTAACAACGGCTACCCAATACTCAGGTGCGCCCTTACCTTTACCCATTCGAGTTCCAAGAGGCTTTCTTGTTGCAGGCTTATCTGGGAAGATCTTGATCCAAACCTGACCGCCACGCTTGATGTATCTTGTCATTGCGATACGGGCAGCTTCGATCTGATTTGATGTGATCCAAGCAGGCTGAAGAGCCTGAAGACCATACTCACCGTGAGAAACTGTGTTACCTCTCATAGCCTTGCCTGTCATACGGCCACGGTGCTGTTTTCTGAACTTAACTCTCTTTGGAAGCAGCATTACTTGTTACCTCCCTCTTTTTTAGCCTTATTGAAGTCACGCTTACCATTTCTGTTCTGGCGTCTTCTGTCGTTTGACTCTCTCTTGTCTGAAGCAGCAACTTCGCCCTTAAGAACCTCGCCTCTGTATATCCATACCTTAACGCCGATCCTACCGTAAGTTGTGTGTGCCTCAGCTGTACCATAGTCGATGTCAGCTCTGATCGTCTGAAGTGGAATTGTACCCTCGTGGTATGTTTCTGCTCTAGCGATCTCTGCACCGCCAAGACGGCCGCCGCATCTAACCTTGATACCCTTAGCGCCGAGCTTCATTGCTCTGCCGATAGACTGCTTCATTGCTCTTCTGAATGAGATTCTATCTTCAAGATCATGAGCGATCTTTTCTGCAACGAGCTGTGCATTGATGTCAGGCTGCTTTACCTCAACGATGTTGATAGCAACGCTCTTGCCGATCATCTTTTCAACGTTTGCACGGAGCTTTTCGATCTCTGCGCCGCCTCTGCCTATTACGATACCAGGCTTTGCACAGTGGATGTGGATTCTTACCTTCTGACCGCCGTCCTTATCGGCAAATCTTTCGATCTCTACTTTTGGAACGCCGGCGTATACGCACTTATCTGCTGGATTCTTTGATCTTGTATTCAGCTCTTTAAGAATGAAGTTACGAACGTTGTAATCCTCAACCAGTGTATCGCCAAAAGTACCCTTTTCTGCAAACCAGCGGGAGTCCCAATTCTTAATCACACCGACACGAAGTCCGTGTGGATTTACTTTCTGTCCCATAGTTTACCTCCTCTTTCAGCTTATTCCTTTTCCTTAAGAACGATCGTAACGTGTGATGTTCTCTTAAGGATTCTATATGCTCTGCCTTGTGCTCTTGGCATGATTCTCTTCATTATCGGTCCTGGACAAACATAGCACTCTGCAACGTAAAGGTTGTTCTTATCCATGTTATGGTTGTTCTCAGCGTTGTGAGCGGCGGACTTCAGAAGCTTCTCAAGATATTCACTTGCAGCCTTTGGTGTATGCTTTACTGTTGCCATTGCAACATCATAGTCTTTTCCTCTGATCAGATCGAGAACGATCTGTACCTTACGAGGAGCAATACGAGCATTTCTCAGAATTGCTTTTGCTTCCATTTGTATTCCTCCTTCCGCACTACTTACCGTTGTTTGAGGTCTTTGAACCTGCATGACCCTTGAATGTTCTTGTTGGAGCGAACTCTCCCAGCTTGTGACCAACCATGTCCTCTGTTACATATACAGGAACGTGCTTACGTCCGTCGTGAACTGCGAATGTGTGACCAACGAATTCAGGGAATATTGTAGAAGCTCTGCTCCATGTCTTGAGCACCTTCTTCTCGCCTGCATCGTTCATTGCCTTAACTCTCTTGTAAAGGACCTCCTGTACGTATGGTCCCTTCTTGACACTTCTACCCATTGATCATCTGCCTCCTTTCAGCATTACTTACCGTTTCTGCGTTTTACGATAAACTTATCGGAGCGATGATGCTTAGCACGGGTCTTGTATCCCATTGTAGGCTTACCCCAAGGTGTAACTGGAGTTGGTCTACCAACTGGAGCACGACCCTCACCACCACCGTGTGGGTGATCGCATGGGTTCATTACAGAACCTCTAACGGTAGGTCTCCAGCCCATATGGCGCTTTCTACCTGCCTTACCGATATTTACGTTCTCATGGTCGATGTTTCCTACCTGACCGATTGTAGCCATGCAGTTTACAGGGACCTTTCTCATCTCGCCTGAAGGAAGTCTTACAAGTGCGTAGTTGTCTTCCTTACCCATGAGCTGAGCCATGTTTCCTGCTGAACGAACGAGCTGTGCGCCCTTACCAGGATAAAGCTCGATGTTGTGAATGAAAGTACCAACAGGAATGTTTATCATTGCAAGTGCATTACCAGGCTTGATGTCTGCGTCTGCGCCTGCTCTGATAACGTCACCAACCTTAAGACCATAAGGTGCGATGATGTATCTCTTCTCGCCGTCCTCATACTCTACAAGAGCAATGAATGCTGAACGGTTTGGATCGTACTCGATAGTAAGAACTGTTGCGTTCATATCGAGTTTGTTTCTCTTAAAATCAATTACACGGTATTTTCTTCTTACTCCGCCGCCTCTGTGACGAACAGTGATTCTACCGTAGCTGTTTCTACCTGAGTTCTTCTTGAGTGGCTCAAGCAGAGACTTACATGGAGCAACCTTTGAAAGCTCGGAATAATCGGTAACTGTCATACCTCTTCTGCCGGCTGTTGTAGGCTTGTAGCTCTTTATTGCCATTTGAAATTCACTCCTTATCTGAGTTTTGCGAAAAGGTCAAAGCGTTTTCACGCCAAGCGCCCTTCCATACTTACGTCCTGCGGTGAAATGATGAGCGGTCCTCGCCGCCTCGCAAGACCTTTCCGAAGGCTTCTCGGTATTCATGAAGTTCTTCGGAGCAATGCAGCCTTACGCTGCACCTCTTTTAGAGGATTTAGAACAAGCCCTCGAAGAATTCGATTGTCTTGTCACCCTCAAGAGTAACGATCGCTTTTTTCCAGTCTGGTCTGTAGCCTACGCTTCTTCCCATTCTCTTTTGCTTACCCTTAACGCTGATCGTGTTTACCTTAGCTACCTTTACGTTGAAAAGCTCTTCAACTGCCTTAGCGATCTCGATCTTGTTAGCGTCCTTAGCGACCCTGAAAGTGTATCTGTTAGCCTGAAGTCTGTCCATAGAGTCTTCAGTGATAACTGGCTTTAAAATAATATCTTGAGCAGTTCTCATTATGCGTAAACCTCCTCAATCTTCTTTACAGCCTCTGAAGAAACGATAAACTTATCATAGTTCAGAATGTCGTAAACACTGAGAGTATTTACAGTAGCTGTCTTAACGCCAGGAATGTTGGCTGCACTCTTGACAACAGTCTTGTCAGACTCTGCTGTAACGATGAGAGCCTTACCCTCAGCACCAAGTGCCTTGAGCATCTCAACAACTGCCTTTGTCTTGTAGCTCTCGAGCTTGATCGAATCAACAACTACGAGGTTCTCGTCAACGACCTTTGTTGAAAGTGCAGACTTCATACCGAGTCTTCTTTCCTTTTTATTAAGTGAATAGCTGTAATCTCTTGGCTTAGGACCGAGAGCAACACCACCGTGTACCCACTGTGGAGCTCTGATAGAACCCTGTCTTGCGTGACCTGTTCCCTTCTGTCTCCATGGCTTTCTACCACCGCCTCTTACTTCTGTTCTTGTAAGAGTTGACTGTGTGCCCTGTCTCTGGTTAGCAAGATAATTTACAACCATAGCGTGCATGATAGCCTTATTTGGCTCGATACCGAAAATAGCATCGTTAAGCTCAGTGTCGGCAACCTTTTTGCCTGTCATATCAAATACTGAAATCTGTGACATTATGATTCCTCCTTCCACTAAGCCTTCTTAACGCAGTCGCAAATTGTAACTGTACCGTTCTTTGGTCCAGGAATTGCGCCCTTGATTGCGATAAGATTGTTTTCTGCGTCTACCTTGACGATCTCAAGATTCTGTACAGTTACCTTTACGTTACCGTACTGACCAGGCATACCCTTGCCCTTGAAGATCCTTGAAGGTGATGAACAAGCACCCATAGAACCTGCGTGTCTGTGTACAGGACCTGTACCGTGAGTTTCCTTAAGTCTTGAGTTGTTGTGACGCTTGATCGTACCGGAGAATCCGTGACCCTTGCTTGTACCGCTGACATCAACGATGTCGCCTGCTGCAAATGTGTCAGCCTTTACGATATCTCCAACATTAAGAGCTGATGTGTCAGCAAGTCTGAACTCTTTAAGAGTTCTCTTCATTGCAACGTCAGCCTTCTTGAAGTGACCCTGAAGAGGCTTGTTTACTCTCTTCGCTCTGATGTCGCCGTAGCCAAGCTGAACAGCCTCATAGCCGTCATTCTCAACTGTCTTCTTCTGAACGACAACGCAAGGACCAGCTTCAACAACTGTTACAGGAATTACTTTTCCTGCTTCATCGAAAATCTGTGTCATACCGATTTTCTTACCGATGATTCCCTTTTGCATTATGTTTTCCTCCTATGTGGTTATTGGTCGGACTTGTCCGACGTGACCTGCGTGTTAAATGTTTTTTGAGATCGCACGCGATCTCATTTGGAGATTACTTGATCTCCATAACAATGTTAACGCCTGCAGGAAGTTCAAGATTTTCAAGAGCTGCTGTTGTTTCCTTTGTAGGTCTGAGCACGTCGATAAGTCTCTTGTGAGTTCTCATCTCGAACTGCTCACGGCTATCCTTGTACTTGTGTACAGCTCTGAGGATAGTGATTACCTCTTTGTCTGTAGGAAGTGGGATAGGACCTGAAACCTGTGCGCCTGAACGCTTAACAGCCTCAACGATCTTTGCTGCAGCTGCGTCTACAACCGCATGCTCGTAACCCTTGATCTTGATTCTGATCTTTTCATTGACTGCCACTTAAATCGCCTCCTTGTGCAAATTAAAAAAGTTTAGGGGGCAGCTTTCTTTCACTCAAGCCTCAGTCAATTGCGTAAATGATCGAGGCGTGCCGATCGCTTACGCAATTGACAGGTTCGAGCTTTAAAAGCTTTCTGTTGATACCCGTTTACACTCTGCCGTGTGTTCCCTGCCGTTCTCATAAAAAATTCCGAAACCCACAAGGCTTTCGGACTCAGAAAACAGCGCACACAGCATCACACATACTCACGCTAAAGCAGACCTTGTCCGCTATCGCAAGAAGCATAAGCACATACTGTGTTCGGTATTAACAGTCGCCCGGTTTAAAATCGGACATACTCCACGGAAATTACCTGACCAACTGTCAGCAACCTTCCGCTTCATCGCATATCATCATCGTGTACATTAAATACACTGTGCAGTCACGCAAGTATTATTATACACTACTTTTACACCATTTGCAAGCGGTTACAGACAAATTACAGTATAGAATTTTTGTCTATTTTCATTTATCATTTTATGCACACTGCACAATTTTCATTTGATGTGTCATTTGCCGCTACATTTTATTCATATCCTCTGCAAACGCCGTTTTATTCAGCCGAATGCACCAAAAGAGCAGCATTATGAACTGACCCGCTGTCATTCAACTTTTCAAAATAATCTTTAGCCTTATTAGTATTTTCCGCCATTAGCTCTTTTATGTGGATCTGTGTATCGACCGCCTCGTCTGAGATCTCCTTGGGAACAGTTTGCTTTATTGATGCCGTATAACCTGCACCGTCCCTCGGCTGCCAACTGTCTGTCATTGCCCACTCGCCATTCTCTTTTTGGAAATCTATCATTCTGCACATTGACGAGCCGCTGACATTCTCGGTGTATGAATATCTGTATCGTTCGCACAGACTCATTACATACACCTTGCAATGGGTATCATCCACATTCTGCACGCCTAGAAGATAGTGGCTTTCCGCTAAGCAGTCATATTTATCGAAGTCATTTTTCTCTTTACCATACTCAACATTTATCACAGCATCTGATATTGCCTCGTCAGTGAGACCCTCTGGCAGTTGGTGGACGACCTCCGCATCACAGCCCTTATAAATATAGTGTCCTCCAATTCCATGGGTTCTGTAATAAAACAGCACGAACTTTGCCCCTAAAACTATGAACAGCGCCGTTATCAACGCAAGAAATATTATAAGCTTTACATACACCTTCTTTTTCGGCTCTTCATAAGCTGCGTTTGTTTCTTTATTTGTATCGTTCATATTAAGCACCCCTTTCTGTTGTCTGTATCTTCTGATCTGTTCTTACAGTAACATAATAACAAAAATCTGCACCAAATGCAAGCATTTGTAATTTTGCTAAGATGATTTTAAGATTTATCATAACAATGCACAAATTTGCACTTCCGATTTTATTCACTTATACAATGTGCAGAAATGCTTTGCATTCGGGCAAAGACAAAAACAGAGCGGCACTATCTGCACCGCTCTGTTCGCTATATTATAATGTATTACTGCTTAACGTTTCCCATAATGATACCACGTCCGTCAGTGCCTACATAAACTCTGCCGTATACCTTAGGGTCGCCGCTGATTATCTTTCTAACGTTGCCCCACTTCTGTGTGTCATCATTGATACGCTTCCATGTTACTCCCTTGTCGGCTGACATATAAATGCCGTAACCATTGCCGTTTGCTTCGCCCATCATGTAAAGAGCCATATAGTCGCCGTCTTTTTCAGCCTTACCAAGACCGATAGCGTCACACTGTGTAACGTCCTGAGATGTAGGAGCAAGTGTGCCTGTTGCTGTATCCAGATAATAAACGCCACCTGCACCGACAGCTATCCAAAGGTCGCCCTCTGTATCAGGACAAGCTTTTATTGATGTTGCTGAAACGAGCATATTTGCTATAGGACTGAAAGTCTTTCCGCCGTCTGTACTCATATAGAACGTTCCGTCATATGAGCCGTAGAACTTATCAGGATTTACCTTATCTGTTTCAATAACTGCACCGGCAGGAAGTCCCTCGCAGGTAGTCCATGTTTTGCCAAAGTCGCTTGTTACTGCCGCAGCAACGCCTGCTGTACCACTCTGATAGAAAATAGTCTTGCCGTCAGCGGAAAGCTTAGCTGTGCCGCCTGCTTTCTTCTCAACACCCTCAGGTAGTGTTTCCACTGCCTGCCATGTTTCGGCTGCGTCTGTTGAATAGTAAACTGAGCCGTCACCGTCGTTAGTTGCTCTTACTACTATCTTATAATCCTGTGCCGCACAATCTATAGATGTCGCCTTGAAGTCGCCATAATGCTCCTGCGGAGCTTTTGTTACATCATCATGACGGAAGCCGTAAAGGTCACCCATTGTAGAATAAAGCTCAGGAGTACCCTCACCGTTATCGAGAGGTGAAACAAAGTCAAAGATAGCCGTCATTTCAACGCCCATTGCCTTTACGCTTATATTGACAGGCTCGTCTTTTATCTTTGAAAGATTTGATGTGCCGAAGATAGTTGCACCTGTTGTGTAAAGAACTTCATCCGGGTTGAACGGGTTGATAGCAACGCCTGTCATCCACCAGCCCGGCTTGAGCTGTCCCTGCCAATCCAGCCAAGGAGCATTGCTTATATCGAGATTAAAGTTGTTTACCTCTTTGCCGTTCTCGTCACTGCCCCAAATACCGTTCCAAGTTTCGCCTCCGTCATAGGAAACGAAAAGATTGTCGAAATATGCCCAAAGGTCAAGAGTTGTGCATACTATCATGTTAGGGTCGTTAGGGTTTACTGAGATACCATTGTAACCGCAAGTATAAGATCTCTCAGGAGTTATCTCTGTCCACTCGCCTGTTTTAAGGTTATACTTCTGAACTGCTCCGTCAGAAGCACCGTTTGGTCCTACCTTGTAAGACCATGTTGAATAGAGATATCCGTCAGAAGATATCTCGCCCTGACAAGGCTTGAGCTTCTCGGTCTTGTCGCCTGTAGCCTCAGACTTTGGATTAGGGATAGCTGTCCAGGTTTCGCCTGCGTCATCAGAACGATAGAGGTAATCTCCCTGTGTTCCTGCTGAGCCAACGATTATTGTCTTTGTTGCCTGACCCTTTTCAGAGCTTGACTTATCGAACGCCACGAATGTAAGTCCGATAGAATATCCGTCTTCAGTATATCCGCCCTTTGTAGGGAATGAAGCGACCTCGTTCCATGTTGCACCGTAGTCTGTAGACTTCCAAAGTCCGTCAGCTCTTGAGCCGAAGTAAAGTATAGAGTTATCGTTAGGGTCTACCTGAAGTCTTTCACCGCAGCCTCTTCCGACCTCGTTGCCGCCCATGCCGAAAGGCATTTCGCAGATAGTCCAGTTCTTGCCGTAATCGTCAGAAGCAAATATTGCACCGTTACTTGTGGAGTATGTACCAGCTGCCAGATAAACTCTGTTTGGCTCAACAGGGTCAGTTGCAAGGCTCTCTGTTCCGTTATAGTTCCAATCGTCGCCGCCAAAGCAATCTGTTATACACTCCCAGCGCTGAGTATCCTTATTATACTTATAAGCGCCGCCCATATCTGTTCTGGCGTAGATAAGTCCCTCCTCAGTAGGGTTATAGATGACGTCAGGGATAAAACCGCCGTCAACTATCTCGACATTTCCCCACTCCCAGCCAGTGTCAACAGGCTGAGCGTTGTAATACTCCTTCTTAGCGTCGCCCTTGCTGTCAGAGCCGCTGGAGGAATCGTTCTTTTTTGAGCAGCCTGCGAAAGCTGTCACTGTAAGGGCGGCGGCACAAGCCACTGCCATTAGCTTTTTTAACCTCATAAAAAATTCTCCTTATAAGTTGTATTCGTTTACATCTCTGTGTTATTTAAAGGCGGAAGATCTCCGCCTTTAAAATTTGAACTTATTTCAAAATCATTGTACTACAATATCTTCAAATTGTCAATAGTATTTTATTATTCTTATGCTTCTTTTTACGCCTTTATGAAATGAAGGATCTTTGAGCAGAAGTCGCCATAAAGTCCATCGCCGTTCCACATCTTTGCGATGTTGATACCTGCGTTCATAAGTGCCGCACCTGAAATCTTCTTGTCAGGCTCGTTCTCCTCATAATAGTAAGCGTCAGCTTCAAGACCTTTGAGCTTGATACGTCTTGATCTTTCGTTTGGTCTGCCAAGCACCTGAACGAATTCAAAGAGAGCTTCGCTCTTGTCCTTTGCAACGAACTCCCAAGCGTCCCAGGTGTTGTCCTCGAACATATTGCCTATTCTGTAGTGGTCGCCTGTTCTTACAAGCTTGTTGAACTTGTTGAACTCCTCTATCTGTGCAGGGATAGCGTCCCTGTCCTCCTGAGGTATCCTTGTTACGTCAAGCTCATAGCCGAACGTACCCACCATAGCAACGTGACCTCTTGTCTTAAAAGGAGTGTTTCTGCCAACAGTATGGTTAGGGCAATCGGAAACGTGCGCACCCATTGCCGAACATGGATAGCACATTGATGTGCCATGCTGTATCTTCAGTCTTTCGATAGCGTCTGTATCGTCAGAGCACCATATCTGTGGGCTGTAGTAAAGCATACCGGGGTCGAATCTTGCTCCGCCTCCTGAGCAGTTCTCCAGCAGGATATGAGGATAATCTGTTGTAAGTCTGTCCATAAGGTCATAAACACCGAGAACATATCTGTGCCAAAGCTCTCTCTGTCTTTCAGCAGGCAGGGTAGCCGAGCCGACCTCTGTGAGCTGTCTGTTCATATCCCACTTGATGTACTCGATATTCGCACTGTCGAGAATCTTCTTCATCATGCCGTAAACATGATCTCTGACTTCCTTTCTTGAATAGTCAAGAACATACTGCTCTCTGCAAAGCGTCAGAGGTCTGCCCTTTATCTGGATAGCCCAGTCCGGGTGAGCCTTATAAAGCTCAGAGTCAGGGGATATCATTTCAGGCTCAAACCAAATGCCGAACTTCATGCCAAGCTTATTTACCTCGTCAACAAGATATTTAAGACCGCCCTTGAGCTTCTTCTCATAAACGAACCAATCGCCCAGTGATGAGTTATCAGAATCTCTATGACCGAACCAGCCGTCGTCCATAACAAGCATTTCTATACCAAGCTTTGAAGCTTCCTTAGCGATATCTATAAGCTTGTCAGTATCGAAATTAAAGTAAGTAGCTTCCCAGTTGTTAATGAGTATCGGACGTCTTTTATCCTTATACTCGCCTCTGATAAGGTTGTTTCTATAGAGGTCATGGAAAGTTCTTGACATTTTGCCTATACCCTCGTCAGAGTGCACCATTACTACCTCAGGGCAGGTAAAGCTTTCGCCCTTTTCCAAAAGCCACTCGAAATCCAAAGGATTTATACCCATAATGAAACGGGTTTTCTTATGCTGAGTAACTTCTGCCTGAGCATAGAAGTTGCCTGAATAAACGAAGTTGAAGCCGAACACCTCGCCCTTATCCTCGTCAGCGTTATTGTCGCAAAGAGCAACGAACGGATTGTTCTGATGTGATGATTCGCCCTTGCAGGAATCAACAAGCTGTTTACCATGGTGAAGTCTGCATCTTTCAACAGCTCTTTCTCTAGCCCATGAGCCGTTGAGTGTTATCATATCCATTTTATCAGTATCGAAATCAACGCAAGCGGAAAGTGCTCTTGTTATCTTAAAAGGCTTCTCGCCCTTGTTTGTGATGACCGCAGAACGTGTGATAACGTCAAGCTTATCGAAAGCTGTGTAGATAAGAACGACTTCGATATCGGCATACTTATCATACATTGTTATCTCGAGAGTTGAACAACCGCTTTCCTCAGTAGCGAAAGTAGCAGGCAGACCCTCAAGCTTTGGCTTGCCCTCATACATTTTATGAGAAACATATCTCAGGTCACAGGTCGACATACCATTAGCGTCCATTATTTTGAAAGCAGACTCTCTGTAGTCGCCAAGACCGAAGCATGGATATTCAAAAGGCAGTGTATCCATAAAGCTTGCTCTGTCACGGTCATTAGTAGCAGGCGTAAAAGGGCTTTCGTCAAGACGGAGAAGATAAGTCAGATCCTCGTCAGGGACTTTATTTCCATAGTAAACGTGAGCGAGGTAGCCCTCCTCGCAGACCTTCATCATATAGTCTGTATTATTGGCTCTCAGCTTGAAAGCCTTATCTTTTTCGTTATAAAAGATATTGATAATTATCACTCCTTGCAAAAATCTGAACCTTACGGCTCAATTGATATTATAACACATAAAAAAAATAATGCAACAGGGTAAAACGATTACTTTGAAAATTATTTTGTTAATTTTTCTTGATAATGCAAATATTTGAACATATGTGGTTCAAATTGTGGGAATATATAAAAAAGGGACTTATGCATTTAGCACAAGTCCCTCAAAAATTCAATATTTATCTGTTATCAGATTAGTTGCCGTACTTAGCAGTGCTGATCTTGATACCAGGGCCCATTGTAGAAGCTACAACTACGCTCTTAAGGTACTGACCTTTAGCAGCGGCTGGCTTAGCCTTTACAACAGCGTTGATAAGTGTGTTGAAGTTCTGCTCGAGCTTCTCAACACCGAATGAAGCCTTACCGATAGGGCAGTGAATGATGTTTGTCTTATCAAGACGATACTCGATCTTACCAGCCTTAGCCTCTGTAACAGCCTTAGCTACGTCAGGAGTAACAGTTCCTGCCTTTGGGTTTGGCATAAGTCCTCTAGGTCCGAGGATCTTACCAAGACGTCCTACAACACCCATCATGTCAGGTGAAGCAACTACAACGTCGAAATCCATCCAGTTTTCCTTTGTGATCTTCTCAACGAGATCCATGCCGCCAACATAGTCAGCGCCTGCTGCCTTAGCAGCCTCGTACTTGTCTTCCTTACAGAATACGCAAACTCTTACAGTCTTACCAGTTCCGTTTGGAAGTACAACAGCACCTCTTACCTGCTGATCAGCGTGTCTTGAGTCAACGCCCAGACGAATGTGAAGCTCGATAGTTTCATCGAACTTTGCCTTAGCACCCTTAGCTGCAAGTTCCAGAGCCTCAGGAGCGTCATATTGCTTAGCCTTGTCGATAGCCTTGAAGCTGTCAACATACTTCTTGCCATGTTTCATTAATATTTCCTCCTCATTAAGTGGTAATACCGACAGTGGATATCTAGTCGGTTAGCGGAAAATTCCTCCCACCATTGCCGTGCATGAATGCACAGTACGATTGATTAGTCCTCAACTACAACGCCCATTGAACGGCATGTACCAGCGATCATGCTCATAGCACTCTCGATGTTTGCTGCGTTCAGGTCAGGCATCTTCTGCTCAGCGATCTTCTGAAGCTGCTCTTTTGTGATAGTTGCGACCTTAGTCTTGTTAGGAACACCGGAACCTGACTCGATCTTGCAAGCCTTCTTGATGAGAACTGCTGCCGGAGGAGTCTTGGTGATGAATGTGAATGATCTGTCTGCGTAAACTGTGATAACAACAGGGATGATAAGACCGATATCGTTCTTAGTTCTCTCGTTAAAATCCTTTGTGAACGCCATGATGTTTACACCGTGCTGACCAAGAGCTGGACCAACCGGTGGTGCAGGAGTTGCCTTTCCTGCTGGAATCTGAAGCTTAATATAGCCTACTACCTTCTGTGCCATTTGTTCGCACCTCCATAATTAAGTGGTAAGGCGAGCGCCATACGCTCTCCCACGTTTCCGGAAGCCGTATATCCGAACCGTCATTGACGGCTTTGCTTCCATTTTCACGAATGTTTGCGGAGTTTTACCGCCTTTTTCCTTATTCCTCAGACTTTATCTGTGTCAGCGGCATAGTAACAGTTGTTTCTCTGCCCAACATAGATACTCTGACGTCTGCCGTCTGTGCTTCCATATCGAATTTCTCCACAACTCCTGTGAAGCCCTCGAATGAGCCTGCTGTTACAACGACGTTGTCGCCTTCCTTGAAGCCGACCTGAACGTTAGCGCTTCTCTGTGTGTCAACACCCAGTGCTGCAACCTCTTTATCGGTCAGCGGAACAGGCTTTGACGCAGGACCAACGAAGCCCGTAACGCCTCTGGTATTTCTAACGATATACCATGAATCGTCTGTAAGCACCATTTTTACAAGCACATAGCTTGGAAAAAGCTTTCTGTCGCCCTTGTCGATCTTATTGCCCTTTACTTCGGTAACTTCCTCCATTGGGATCATTACCTCAGGGATCAGATCCTGAAGGTTTCGGTTTTCAACAACCTTTTCAATATTGCTTTTTACCTTATTCTCATAACCTGAATAAGTGTGAACAACATACCACTTTGCTTCTTCTGACATGTTTCTTACCTCCATATTGATGTTGTCAAAACCGCTGTGACGGCTTAGCCGCCGATTTTAAGGATAGCCTTGATAGCTGCACCCAGACCTGAATCAACGCCGAAAAGGAACAGAGCCATAACGACCATTACCGTGAGAACAACTCCCGTATTCTTAGTCACCTGCTGTCTTGTAGGCCAAACGACCTTTTTCATTTCAGCTTTAAGCTCTCTGAAATATTTTCTTATTCCGCCCTTTTTCTTCTGATCCTTGCCGGTATCCTTTTTTGAAGACTTAGTAACATCTGTTTTTTTAGCCATTAGAAATAGCTCCTTTCAATATTACTTAGTCTCTTTGTGAAGAGTGTGTTTCTTACAGAACTTGCAATACTTGTTCATTTCAAGTCTGTCAGGGTCATTCTTCTTGTTCTTCTTAGTGTTGTAGTTTCTCTGCTTACACTCAGTACAAGCAAGTGTAATTTTTACTCTCATTTCGGCACCTCCTGACGAAATTTATACCCCGCAAGAACATTCAGGGTACGTCTGCCTCCCTCATACGTTTTCACGCAAGCTGTCAAAGCAGCCCTGAGGTAACTTATGCTTTTTCACGCTCAAAAAAAGAGCGCAAAAAAATAGACCTCATAAAGAGGTACTACAATTATAACATCTGTGTTCTTCTTTGTCAATCATTTGTCAAAGAATTTTATTAATTTTTTGTAAACTTTTTCGTTGCTTGAAGTGAGGAATGAGGAATGAGGAGTGAGGAATTATGGTATCGCCTTGCGGCGATGATTTTTTTGTAGGAGCGACCTTTGGTCGCCCACATGGTTTGTATAAATTCAAACCTTGCCGCTCCCAGAAACGGGCTGTCGAGGGCGCCAGCCCCTACAGCTTCTTCGGACAAAATCGCTCTGCTCGGTGCTGGGGCACAGCTCTGGTCAGCTATGCCAATTCCTCACTCCTCACTCCTCACTTAACAGGAAACTCCCCATTTTCAACGGTCGCATCAGCGATCTCTCTCATCTCGTCCCAGTCATGCGAGTAATGGTCATTCAAGCAAGCCACAGCAAAGAACCCGCCTGATTTAGCTCCCTTTATGCCCTCGACTATATCCTCATAAACCACGCAAGCCTTTGCTTCAAGCCCCAGTTTCTCAGCCGCCAGCTCATAAACATCAGGAAAGCCCTTTCCCCTCTCCACCTGCTCTGTAGACACGAAGCAATCAAATTGATCCAAAATGCCGTTTCTCTTTAGCACAGGCTTATAAAGCTCCTCAGTTGAAGCGGTCGCCAATGCTATCTTCCTGCCCTGTTCCTTAAGCTTTCGCACATACTCCCCTGCATTTCCGCAAAGCTCGATAACGTTCGTATACTCATACACCGCCATATCGAACCATTCCTTCATTATATCCTGAATGTTCTCACCCAGAGAAAATCTATCGTTTGTATAAACAGCCGCCTGCTCAAAATTCATTGCAGACACCTGCTTGAAATAGTCCTCAGGCACTTTTATCCCACGCTTGCCGAGAAATTCCTCGTCTATCTTTGACCAGACGTGATTTGATCTTGTCAGAGTGCCGTCCAAGTCGAAAATGTGTCCCTTAAAATCTTTTATGTCCATTGTAATGTCCTTTCAGAAGTATTCATCAGAGAGTCTGAAACCCTCGCCTATTATCTCGCTCACGTCACCCACAAGCACGAAAGCCTTTTCGTCAGTTTCCGCTGCTATCCTGCGAACGTCCGTTATCCTGCGTTTTCTCACTGCGCAAAGTATAAGATCTCTGTCCTCTCCCGTGTATCCCGTTCGGGCTTTTATGACCGTACACCCCAAGTTGCCCTCATTAAGAAGCCTATGGAGTATTTTATCTGCGGCTGGGCTTATTATCAGCGCAAGCTTTCCTCTGTCGCCGCCGTAGAGTATCATATCCAGTGTTTTTGAGAACACCCACAGTGTAAAGAACGAATACAGTGCGTTGTCGATACTGCCGAAAACAAAACCGCTGAGCACACATATCACACCGTCTGCAAGCATAAAGATCTGTCCTGCCGCCATGTAGGGCTTTTTCCTTTTGATAAGCTTTGCGGCGATATCAGTTCCGCCTGTTGTTCCCCCTGAACGAAAAACTATCCCACAGCCTGCGCCCAACAGAATACCGCCTGCTATTGCGCTGAGGAAAATATCATTTGTGAGTGGTGTAAAAAGCGTACATATATCTGCCGTCAGACCCGAAACTGCAATAGCTACAACAGTTCCCACAAGGAAACGCCAGCCGAACACATAAAGGCTAACCGCCAACAAAGGAAGATTTATCGCCATTGTAAGCGATCCGACACCAAGAGGCAGAAATCTTGACAACATGACAGCAAGCCCCGAAGCACCTCCGGGGGCAATTTCGTTAGGGCTTAAAACCAGCCCCACGCTCACGCCATATACGACCGCACCGAGAAGCAAGAGAGGATAGTTCACTCTGCCCTTTGCAGATTTTTTTGCCGAAAACAATTTATTCAGAAGTATCATAAAAGCCCTCCAGTCTATGCCAAAGCAAAGATAGGCTTATTTTTCCCTTGATACTTCATAAAATACATCAGAGCAATGGTGCAATAGTTCTGAGAATGACCGACATGAACCTTGACCAGAAGCTGCGGTTATTTATATCGTCATGTGTTATCCTATGACAGCGGTTTTCAAACATATCGTCAAAGTCCGCTTTTATATCCTTTATACAACTTGTTTTGTACATATAAGTTGCACACTCAAAATGGAGATACAAGCTTCTGTAGTCGAGATTTATCGTACCCACCACGGCTGACTTATCGTCCGAGAGGAACATTTTGGCATGGTTAAAGCCGCCTTTATACTCATAGACTTTCACGCCCAGCGTTTCAAGATCTCTGTAGAAAGACCTTGTTATAACGCTCACATACCATTTATCAGGTATCTCAGGAGTGATTATCCTAACATCAACACCGCTTTTTGCCGCATAGCCCAGGACGGTGAGCATTTCGTTGTCAGGAATAAGATACGGGGTAGAGATATAGATATAATCCTTGGCATTGTTTATCATATCCATATAGACAAGCTCGCCCACATTCTCGTCATCGAGAGGGGAGTCACCGTAGGGGATAACATAGCCGTTGTTCACAACGTTTTTTACAGTTGGGCGGTACATATTATACTCAGTTTTATCACCTGAGATGACCTCCCACATTTGCAGAAACATCATGGTAAAATTCCAAACGCCGTCGCCCTTTAGCATAACGGCGGTATCTTTCCAATGGCCGAAACGCTCCTTGCGGTTTATATACTCGTCGGCAATATTAACGCCCCCGTTGAAAGCCACGTTGCCGTCTACAACGAGAATTTTTCTATGGTCACGATTATTCTGTATAGTAGAAAGCATAGGACGGAAAGGATTGAAAACAAGGCATTTTACCCCTTGGTCGGTAAGCTTTTTCTTATATCTGAAAGGCAAAGTGAACTGAGAGCCCATGCCGTCATAAAGAAGTCTTACCTCCACGCCTGCCTTAGCTTTTTCAAGAAGTATCTTAACTATCTCACGCCACATTTCGCCGTCGTCGATAATAAAATACTCCATAAAGATAAACTCCTGAGCTTTCTGAAGCTCCTCAAGCATAGCCTTATACTTATCTTCGCCAAGGGAAAAATAAGTGACCTCCGTATTACCGCAGACAGGGTAGCCTCCCGACTTATCCACATAGTTTGCAAGCTTATAAAAGTCAGGCTCACTTTCATGGAGATAGCTCATTATCTGTTTATTTGTTTTAAGAAAAGGTCTTGTATTGGCGGATTTCTTAGCATAAAGGTTTCTGACCTTTCTTGTTGAAAACTGATTTTTGAGTAATATATAAAGCACCACCGTAAAGATAGGCACGATAACAAGGGGTACTATCCACGCCAATTTATAGGCAGGGTTCTCGCTGCTGTTAAGGATATAGATAGCAAGCACGATAGCCACAGTAGAAAAAACGATATGCAGATAGGCATAATGCACAGCGAAGCTCTGGAAGATGATAAAAATGAAAATAAGCTGCAATGCAAGAAGCAGGATAATAGTGGTTTTCTGTGAGAATATCATATTTATAAGTTTTTTCGGTTTTTTCTTTTGTATTTTTTCGCTTATCTTTTCTGCCACATTATCCGCCTGCCTTTCTGAAAATAGTGATACATAATTAATTATAACATTTATTTTTGATTTTTGCAATACGCAAAAATGCAGTTAAATCACGCCGACCGCATCATCATCCCAATGAGCATACCAAGGAAG
>NZ_QTWZ01000020.1:0-37966 GCF_003461385.1 Ruminococcus sp. AF17-1AC | reverse complement strand
CGAATTTGACATATTTTCATCTGCCTGCTTTGCCGCAGTACAGAGACACATTGTGAATACTCCCGCTGTACCGCCTGCAAGCAATCCAATAATAAATCCTACCATTTCTGAACCTCCTTATGCTGCGTCCCTTGAAGACGGAAACTGACTGTATATATCCTCTGTATTTTTGCTGTTGAAACTCTGTTTTTCGTCTTGTTCAAGAATTTTATCCAGTTTATCGGCAAATACTTTTGCCATAAAATCGCTGTATTCTGCCTGTCCGAATTTAGTCATCAAAATCAACTCCTATACTTATTTTCATCGCTTTTTCTACTTTTTCCATAAGTTCAAAATCAACTGAACCCACGTAACTTTTCAGTCGGTATCTGTCTATCGTTCGTATCTGCTCCGCAAGAACTGTTGAATTTTTTGGCAGTTCTGAACATCTTATCTGAATATGCACAGGCAAATTCTTTTTTCTTACAGACGATATCGGCACAACGATTACTGTAGGACTATGTCTGTTTCCTACGTCATTCTGCACCACCAAAACAGGACGAATGCCGCCTTGCTCCGAGCCGACCACAGGATTCAGGTCTGCATAAAATATATCTCCACGTTTAATCAGCATTTTCATTCACCTTTTTCTTTGGAACTTCAAAGCCTTTTTTGTATCTCACGCAGCTATGAAACGGACAGAACAGTACGTCTGTATTCCTGTCATACCACACACAGCCACAGCATGGATGATATGTAGGCAGAATACATATATCAGGAGGAATTCTGATACCATAAAATCTTTCTGTATTCATTAGTTTTTCCTTTATATTTTCCATTGTATTTCACCTCTGAAATAGTTTAAATATTATGTAAAAACGGCGATCTGCATTTTACGCAAACCGCCGTAATAATTCGTTTTGCCTTTGCATGATATTTATCCCCGATACCCGTCACGCCCGGAACTCTGCAAGCTGCGGTCAGCGTAACCGCATCATGGGACTCTCACCCGCTCTCTTAGCCCTCACTGGGAAGTATCATTATCCTCACACGTTTCATCGCCGACTTTGGATGCTGTCCAAAGGTCTGTGACTTGTCTTTATCGCTCGCTTTTTCAAGGTCATGGCGGACATCACATTTGGCTGCCGAGATTTCATACCGGCCGTGTGATTAACGTACTTGCAGAGTTGCTATTCTGTTGTCAAGATGCTGTCGGGAAAATTCTCCGAATTATTCTCATCGATTTTTCCCTTCACTACTTACTGGCAACGAAATTGAGGTTTGTAAGGGATTTATTTTTCGTTTTCAAATAATTTCAGCACTTTCACCAAAATTCGATGTACTTTTTCGTGCATTGTTTGTCTGGTAATGTCATATTCCTTGGCAAGTTCATTCTGACTTTTATTCATCCAGAAAATCTGATAAATAATTTCACGTTCGTATGGTTTGAGTTTTTTCATGACCTTTTTGAGCTTTACCAAGTCATGCTCCAAGCCTAACTGCTCTAAGATGCGCTCCTCAAGCGGAACAACTGTACTGTCCTTGATAATTCTCTGCTCGTAATTTCCGCCGTATGTATACTGCTCCAACGAAACCGGAATAACCTTCTTCCAGTTCCTATCCTTTTGCGTATACTCACCATGATCCTTCTTGGAAAAGTGATCCGAATACTGGCTTTCCTCGCATTCCAGAACGCTGTCGCCAAAGCTGATAAACCAACGGTTTTCATCCTCCTTCGCTTTGAGATACTCAGCTTCAGTAAATTCGGAATACTTTTCACTTCCGCCGTTTCTGTTGTATTCAAAATATTTTGTTTTCATTGTAATTCCTCCGTTTTTGATATATAAGGTTTTTATCAAAACGAAGGCTTACGGGTACTTAGCTGTCAGACACAGCCATTTTGAAGTTAAAAACATATTTGTCCTTTCTCCCGATACTTCGGTCTGAGGACACAAAAAACGGAGTCTGTATTCAGCACACAGACTCCGTTTACCTGAAAAAAGGCGCACTAAAGAAAGGGTACTGAATATGCTGTTTTGCATTTTTTGCAAAACGACCATATTTTGTATCCTCGCCCTAATGCATATCAGGCGTTGAATATTTATTTAATAAAAAAAGCCGTCGACAAGACAGACTCCTTGCGGAATCTATCCTGCCGACGGCCTCTCATGTTAATCGACGTTAGTCGATATGTTTGGATAAACCGATCGGTAATCAAAGTATGCGACCCTGATAAAGGATTTAAACGCGGCGCTGTTTCAGCCCGACCTTACCGTCTACATACCGTATTTTATTTTAACACTCGCTGACATATTCAAACATCTCAATGATATCGTGATGCCTGCCTTTCGACTTTCTCAGCATTGTTATATGACAGCGTTTGCATTCAACTTTTGTTATGTTATTCCTGTTTGGATATCCTGTGGCTAATTCTCCGCAGTTGGGGCAGTACCAACGTTGAAGACGAGCGAACGTATTATTACCTCCCGATTCGTCCGCGTCAATTATTCGTATTTTTTGCATTACTTTCTTGTATGATATAGTAAAGCCTAAATCATACTCTCCTTGTATGATATAGTAAAGCCTAAATCATACTCTCCTTTCCAAAAATGTGGTATAATAAAACAGATGCTGTGGACTTTTGATTTTTTCTGTAGCTCGACTACTATAAGGAGTGTAAAGCCACAGTTTTATTTACAATGTTTATAGCTGGATAAGTCAAAGAATTTTAATCTCACGCAAGTTTACGGGAATAAAACTAAGTGGCACGAAAACAGTACCAATAATTTTACAAGGTAGGTAAAACTTATGATTTATGTTGGAATTGATATTGCAAAGGAAACTCACGTTGCCGCAGCAGTTGATTCGGACGGCGTTATTGTTATTGAACCCTTTTCTTTTTCAAACAACCACGAAGGCTTTAAGCTCCTTAAATCAAAGCTTGATTCACTCGACAAATCAAATCTTCTCATCGGGCTTGAATCAACTGCACACTATGCAGAAAATGTTATCTTTTTTCTGCACGGCTGCGGATATGAGCTTGCTGTCATCAATCCAGTTCAGACCGCCGCTATGCGTAAAACAGGCATTCGCAAGACTAAAACCGACAAGGTGGATTCTTTGCTTATCTGCAAAACATTGATGGTCAACTCATTCAGACGTTATACTGAAAACGACATCAAAACCTTAAAGCTAAAGTCCCTCTGCCGTTTTCGTCAGAATCTGAAAAAGTCCAAAGCACGACTTAAAATTCAGCTCACTTCTTACGTTGATGTTATCTTTCCGGAGCTTCAGTACTTCTTTAAATCCGGTCTGCACATCAAATCCTGTTATGAGCTTCTTAAGGTGTATTCTTCACCGGACGACATTGCTGCTTTACACTTAACAAAACTAAGTAACATTCTTACCAAAGCTTCCAGAGGTCGCTTCGGTAAGCAGGACGCTGAGTCCCTCAAAAGTCTTGCAAAATCGTCCGTTGGTGTGAAGAACACCTACATATCTATTCAAATAACCCAAACCATTGCTCAGATTGAGTTAATTGAAAGCCAGTTAAATGAGCTTGAAACGGTTATTGAAACAGCTATGGACGAGCTTGATTCGGTTATCATGACCGTTCCGGGTATTGGTAAGCTCAATGGTGCTATGATACTTGGCGAAATCGGTGACATTAAACGCTTTTCTGATTCTTCAAAGTTGCTTGCTTATGCAGGACTTGACCCTGTCATCAATCAGTCGGGCAAGTTCAACGCAAAGCGTACAAGAATGTCCAAGCGCGGTTCAAAGATACTCCGCTATGCTCTCATAAATGCAGCGTGGAACGTTTCTTTAAACAACGACACATTCAAGCGTTATTATGATTCTAAAGTAGCTCAGGGCAATTCTCATTATTCTGCTTTGGGACATACCGCTCACAAGCTTGTGAGGGTTATCTTTAAGCTCCTTAATGATAATATTACTTTCGCTCTCGTTTAAATTTTTCGCCTTTATCTTTTTAGGGTGGACATCCTTTTTGCCCCTTTTGAACTTTCTGTTAATCTTCTTCTTTTTCTATTGACTTTTCATAGCTGGTCTCCTTGTAATTATTCTAGATCTTTTATAACCTTGACTGCTACTCCCTGAATGATACAGTTATCCACATAGATATCATCCATTTCGCTGTTTTCGGGGTGCAGACGTATTCTTTGATTTTCCGGTTCGGGGTAAAAGCGTTTGAGCGTAGCTTCATCGTCCATAAGAGCGACTACTATATCGCCTGAATCGGCATAGTTCTGCCGACGGATCAGCACCAGATCTCCGTAATCTATTCCTGCCTCTATCATGGAATCGCCGTTGGCTCGGAGCAGAAAAAAATCACCTCTGCCAAACAGAGAAACCGGCAGTCTTACGTATTCTTCAATATTTTCTTCTGCAAACTTAGGAACTCCGCAGGAGACAGAACCTAGTATGGGAATCTCAACGGTTTCGGCAAGCGTTTGTTTCTGACGTTTTGTCACAATACTTCGATGACCGTCATAGTCCAGCTCACCGTTTGCTTTCATTTTCTGCATATAGCGGCTGACGGTAGCTGTAGATAGCCCTACGCCGTTTGATATTTCCCTTACGCTTGGGGATGAGCCGTTATTTACCGCATAATCGTCTATAAAGGCTATGATCCTTTTAAAATACTCCGCATTCTTGTGCTGCATTTTTATGCGCCTCTTTCTAACTGTAACGTTCGTTTCGGTTATGTATATATTATAACGCCTTTGAATTTTGATGTCAATAGCAAAAAAACGAGGTGCACAATTACTTATGCACCTCAAACACACTTTCTCCCATTTGCACAAATTGGTCAACTGCTTCTTGTGGAAATTGTATACATATTTTCCCTGATACTGGAACACCCACGCATAGAATGTAGGACTCAGCTCAATTTTTACTTTTACAGTGAAGAATTGTTTATCGGCTTTATTTGTTTCTATATCATCGCCGAACTTATCTATTATTGCTTTCATATGTTTGTTTTTGCATTTCAGAGTCACAGTCATGGGTTCTCCGCTGAACATTTTAAAGGTCTGAGCAATAAAATCTTTCAGCACAAAGTCCTTCGGACAGGGTATTGCAATGCTTTCCGTAAGTGATATATCCGCTATTCTGTCTATTCGGAAAACCGTTATGTCCTTATGCTTTTCACAGTAACCTACAAGATAGTACCTGTCGTCGTTCCACACGGCAGCATAAGGGCTGACCGTATATGTATATCCATTATGTTTTAAAACCTTTTCCCTTTTTTCGTTATATTCATAATACTGAAAACGGATTTTTCTGCACTGCGTAATGGCTGTGTTAATTGTATCGGCAAAATATATGCTTTTATTATCCGCTTTATTTTCGCTCGGCTGCTGAATTATGTTTTTAATCTCGTCCTTTTGATAAACGCTTAGCTGAGAAAACAGCTTGTCTATAAGCTCTGAGGACTTTTCCTCCGAGATGAACTGTGCTGCATTTACAGCGTCGCAGAGCATTTTTATCTCTGCGGATTCCAGTCCTCTGCTGCCGATAAAATACTTATTCTGTGTGCTTTTATCGCAGGTAATATCATAGCCTGCATCTCTTAACTTCCTGATGTCTGCAGGAATCGTATTTCTGTGAGCTGATATGCCTTGTTCTGCAAGCTTTTCAATAAGCTGATTTGTTGTCAGCTTGTGATTTTCGTCTGTTTGTTTGATAAGGATTTGGAGCAATGCCAGAAGCTTATTCATACGTCACCTCAAAATTATCCCATAAATATCGTCAATCATTACTCTTTTTCTGCTGACAAACACTATTATATCAGCGTAGAGATTATCTTTTTCATTATTACTTTACATATTTTATCGTTCCATTTGTGTTTGTCAAGCAGAAAGTGCATAAAAGGGGCTCGAAAAAGTGCATAGCCCAATCAGCACAAGATTAATGAGTGGAGGCTCGGTTTGCGCATAGAATGAACACCCCTGTTGTGTATTTTTGAAGCCCTTTTGCGAGCTCCTGTTCTGCATTTTTGGAGCCCATTTTCTGCATTTCTATTTTACCATAAACAGCAGAGTAAAACAACTAATAAATTTGCAGACAAAAAAGCGGAACGCTTTTATGAAATGCTCCCCTTTTGTTAGACAATGTGGTATAATAGAAGTATACCAATAAAAAGTCTGACGAAAGGGGGCATTTTTATGCCAAAAGGAAAGCCAAACAAGAGATACACACCGGAATTTAAAATAATGGTTGTAGAAACTATGCGTAAGGAAAAACTGAGTTAAAGAGAAGTGGCAAGACAGTTTGATGTGCCACATAGCAGAGTAACCTCTTGGGAAAGAATCTACCTTGAAGAAGGAAAAGAAGGATTCTATGTTGAACGACGTGGCAGAGCCTGTGCAGCCGGTGGAACACAGAAAGGCAGAAAGCCAAAACTTGACAAAAAGGTAGAAGAGGATTTAATTGCCGAAGTGCAGCGACTTCGTGCAGAAAATGCATACTTAAAAAAATTGAATACCTTGGTTGCCGAGAGGGTACGGCAAGAGAAAAAGCACAAGTGATATGGGAACTGAGGCATGAACACAAGGTAGGTCTGCTCATAGATATGCCGAAATACCTCGCAGCACCTACTACTATTACAGCAAACAATTTGATAATCCAAAACCGGACAAATACGCAGAAATAAAGTCTGAAATTCGCAGAATTTATGATAAAAGCAAAGGTCGTTACGGTTATCGCAGAATAACAAATGAATTGAGAAAAAAATATGTTGTCAACCACAAGACAGTACAGCGTTTGATGCGTAAAATGGGAATATTCTGCCGTGTCAGAATGAAGAAGTACAACTCATTCAGAGGTGAAGTCGGAAGAATTGCTCCTAATCTTCTTGAACGTGATTTCAAAGCAGACAAGCCTAATCAGAAGTGGGTTACCGATGTAACCGAGTTTGCTTTGTTCGGCACTAAGCTGTATCTTTCACCTATTTTGGATTTGTTTAATGGTGAGATTGTGTCCTACAATCTGAGCTATCATCCGAATTTGAATCAGGTTACAGATATGCTTGAAAAGGCATTTGCAAAAATACCTGACAATACAAATCTGATACTTCATTCAGACCAAGGTTGGCAATATCAGCACAGGCATTATCAGAAAATGCTTAAAGATAAAGGGATAAGGCAGAGTATGTCACGCAAAGGAAATTGTCTTGACAATTGCTTGGGCTCTGCGAAAAAATCTCTGTAAATTAATCAACTGTGATAAAAACGTTAGTTGGTAGTGGCATAAAATTTGCCACTCTAATTTTTTACAGTATACAATGCATACTGCAATTTGTCAAGGTTCTTTTTGAACATCAGCCTGATTCCATTGCGCTGCGCTCCATTCCATCAGGCTGATGTTCAGTGGCTCGCTCAGCCGAGCCTGTCGGGATACATGATTTCAAGCTCTCCCAGAACTCTACCCCAGTTTCTCAGCGGCATAGTCCATTTTTTCGCTATTTCATGAGTTGCAAGATACAGTGCCTTTAAAAGCACCGTATCGCTCGGAAATACGCTTCTCTGTTTATTTAGACGGCAGTATCCGCTGTTAAGGCTCTCAATCGCATTGGTGGTGTAAATGACCTTTCTGACCTCCGCTGAAAACTTAAAAATCGGCGATATGACGTCCCAATTCTTGTACCAGCTTTTCATAGCATTGGGATAATCGCTGAAGCTCAGCCTGCGGAAATGCCGTTGATACGGCTTCTTTCATGCCTGTAAGTCCGTCTGCACAGATGACAAGAATGTCCTTTACACCGCGGTTTTTCAGCTCGTTAAGAACGCCAAGCCAGTATTTTGCACTCTCGTTTTCACCGATATGTATGGACAGCACTTCTTTGTGACCTGTCAAGCTTACTGCAAGGATTACATATGCTGCAAGCTTTTTTATCTGTCTGTTTTCTTGTACAGAAAAATGTACAGCATCAATAAATACAATGGGATAAACCTCGTCAAGAGGACGTTTCTGCCACTCTTCTATCTGCGGAAGGAGACGGTCTGTGATATAGGATACCATACCATCGCTGACTTCAAATCCGTAAATATCTTCGATAGTTTCGCTTATTTGGCGAGTGTCATGCCCTTTGCGTACAGTGAAATGATCTTCTGCTCTATTCCCGAAATATCCTTCTGACGCTTCTTTACGACTTTGGGTTCAAATGTTCCATCACGATCCTGTGGCACTTCAATTTCTGTTTCTCCGAAGTTCCCGCGTATTTTCTTGGTTTTCTTTCCATTTCGGTAGTCCGGATTGTCAGAACGCTCATAAGCGCCATATCCGAGATGCTCATCCATTTCAGATTCAAGCATTTCCTGTATTGTGCCGCCAAGAAGATCTTTCAGAGCATCTTCTATATCCTTTGCTGTCCTGATATCATACTCCTCGAGCAGCATTCCGATGATGTTCTTTTTTCCTTCGCTCATTGGTTCTCTTTTTCTTCTTCCCATAAAAAATCAGCCTCCTGTGTTATTTCTATTTTACTACAGTTGACTGACTTTTTACAGACTTTTTTTCAGAGGGTCAATGCTTGTGCCGAAAACTTCTTCAGCTTGTTAAAGACAGAATTACTTTATCTGCAAGAATTTACGAGCATTGAGCATTTCATCAAAGAACTTCACGAGTATATCGAATGGTACAACACAAAACGCATCAAGCTTAAGCTTGATGGTATGTCACCGGTGGAGTTCAGGCTCAAAGCCGCATAACAAAAGCGACCAAGATTTCTCTTAGTCGCTTTGCATAAATATACTTTTTAAACTTTGTCTAACTTTTTGGGGTCATTCCATTACACGTTCCGTTTTAAATTACTATACTTTTCTCTTTGTATTTATATATATGCCTTTTCCTTATTAACTTTCCCGTTTCACTGTGATAGGGGGGAGGTGTCAATTTCAAAACTATTTCTCCCTCAGAGCTTCCCCGAAGCCTTTTTTAATAGGCTCTAAGAAGTAATCCATAACCGTTCTCTTATCCGTCTTTATTTCCACGCTTCCGGATAATCCTGAAATCACATCTATCTCATCATTTTTATCTGTAATTTCAAGCTTCACAAGATAAACGCTACCCGTCTGCTCGCTGACAAACGCGTTGGGACTGATATATTTCACCTTTCCCTTTACCGTTCCGTACTTGTTATACGGGTACGCCTCCAGCTTGATTTCCGCTTCCATTCCGATTTCTATGTCGGCAATATCCATATTCTTTACATAGCACACCATTTCAACAGGCATATTATCAGGTACTATCGTTACAAGCTCCTGTGCGTTCGTTACCGCCGCTCCGACGGTGTTCACATTTACGTTGTTTATATATCCACTTACAGGCGCCGTTATATACTGATAATCCTTAGACAAGGCGTATTTTTCAAGGCTGGTTTCTATTTCGTCAAGTTGACCGCTTATCTCCGAAAGCTTTGAATTGATCTGTGCGCTGTACTGGATTTTTGTATCCTTGATTTTCGTTTCCGACTGTTTTAGCGCAAGCTCGTTCTGCTTTACTATAAGCTCCTGCATTTCAACCTGACGGCGTGTTCCGCTTTCTTCGTATTCCTCAAGCTGCAGCTGTGAAATCTGATGATTTAAATCGGCGTTTTCCTTATCCTTCTTAAGACTGTCAAGAGTGTTATTATAGCTTGCGTCTGCATCCATAATTGACTGAATATACGGTTTAAGCTCAGCTTCGTAATCTTCAATTTTAACCTTTGAAATATCGTCGCCGTTTTTAATCTTTGTATATATTTTCCGCTGTGCTTCAAGAATTTCTTTCTGACTGTTAAGCTGGTTTGTATCAATATCAAGGGATTCCGTATCAAGCTCTATCAGAACGTCTCCCTTTTTCACATATTCTCCTTCGGCAGCGTTTATTGACTTTACTGTTCCGCCTGAATAGGCCTGCACCACGTTTACATTTCCTGATGGCTGAACGCTTCCGCCGGCAGTAACTACCACGTCTATTTTCGAAAGGCAAGCCCAAATGACTGCCGCGATCAGAAGCGTAAAAACTCCGAGAATTATTACCGTTCCCGCTTTATGGGCAGGGCGTTCAATAATTTCAAGCAAGGACGGCATAAAATCATACTTCAGCTCCTTATCCTTGCTTTTGCTGTGCTTCAATACGTATTCCGTCAGCTTATTATTCATCAATATCGCCCCTTTTCTGCTGGTTATACAAATAATGATACAGCCCTTCACGTTTCATCAGATTCTCATGAGTATCGTATTCCACAAGATTGCCCTTATCAATCACCATGATTTTCTGCGCGTCCTTTAACGTTGAAAGCCTGTGAGCAATAATAAGCACTGTTCTTCCTTTGCATATTTCCTTGAGATTATTCTGGATAATGCTTTCAGATTCATAGTCAAGAGCAGACGTAGCCTCGTCAAATATAAGTATTCTGGGATTGTTAAGTATTGCTCTCGCAATAGCGACTCTTTGCTTCTGACCTCCGGAAAGTCCCATGCCCTTTTCGCCGATAATCGTTTCATAGCCGTTAGGAAGTTCAAGGATAAAATCATGCGCGCCCGCTATTTTTGCAGAATGAATGATTTGCTCCATACTTGCTGTTGAGCAGTGAATTGAAATATTTTCCGCTACGGTCCCGTTGAACATAAAGTTTTCCTGCAATACTACTCCGATCTGCTTTCTGAGCATTGCGGGATTCACAAGTGAAATATCCATTCCGTCTATGGATATTTTACCGCCCTCCGGCAAATAAAGTCTTTGAATCAGCTTTGAAATGGTGCTCTTTCCCGAACCGCTTCTGCCTACGACTCCTACAATAGTGTCAGGCTCTATTTCAAAGCTCATTCCCTTTATAACCTCTCCGCCCTGCGGATTGTATCTGAAATGCACCTGATCGAATATAATTTTACCCTGAACGCCGGGCATAGCAGTCTGATTTGCGTTTAGAATCGGTTCAGGGGCTGTATTAAAAATATCGCCGATTCTTTTTACTGAAAGCGACGCCTGCTGATATTCCTGCCAAAGCTGTACCAGTCTTAAAACAGGACCGCTTACTCTGCCGGAAAGCATTCGAAACGCCACAAGCTGCCCCACTGTAAAATTACCGTCCATTACCGCTTTTGCGCCGAAAAACAGAATCAACAGGTCGAATACCTTCTGAATAAACTGTCCGGTCGTTCCGGCGGTTGCGGAAACCATAGAGGTTTTGTAGCTTGCCTTTACGTAATCGGATTGCAAATCGCCCCATTTTTTCTCGAACTTTGGCTCTAAGGCATAGGATTTTACGGTCTGCACTCCCGTTATGGATTCAACCAAAAAAGACTGAGTGTTCGCTCCCGTTTCAAACTTTTCGTCCAGTCTTTTTTTGAAAAGGGGAGTAACGATGGCCGAAAGTACTGCGTAAACGGGTATAGAACAGAGGACGATAACTGTCAGCATTTTGCTGTAGAAAAACAATACTACTATGTATACGATTATGAAAATAAAATCTATCATTGAGGAAAGCGGAGTGCCTGTCAGAAAATTTCTGATACTGTCAAGCTCTCTTACTCTCGCCACCGTTTCGCCGACTCGTCTTGATTCAAAGTATTTCAAGGGAAGTGCGAACAAATGCCGAAACAGCTTGAAGCTGAGCATAACATCTATTCTGTTTGTCGTATGGGTAAACACATAGTTTTTGGCAAGGGACAGAATCAGCTCGTATATATATACAATTGCGATACCGATTGCAAGCACGTTAAGCGTCGACATACTTCTATGGACTAAAACCTTATCCACAACGACCTGAGTCATAACGGGAGTAAGGATTCCTAAAATCTGTATTGTAAATACGGCTATCAGTACCTGTATAAATTCCTTTTTGAATTTCAGTATCGTGGGTATAAACCACTTGAAGCTGAATACCGCTTCTCTGTCCATTATTCCTTTTTTTGTAACAAGGATCGCTGTGCCATCCCAGATTTCAGATAATTCCTCGCGGGATTTTATCTCCGGCTGGGTTTTGTCCGTAAACAAGACCATGAATTTATTGCCTTGAGATTTTGCGACAATAAAGAATACGTCGTTTTTATCCTTTGCAATAATCGGCGCCTTTACGTCCTTCAGCTTTTTTAAATTCAGCTTACAAAGCTTTGCCCGCATTTTCAATTTCTTTGCGGATTCTATTATTTCTATTTCTCCGGTTTTCTGCTCGGGATCAAGAACTGATAGCGTTTCAGCCTGCTCTTTTGTGATAGGTATACCGTGAAACTTCATAACTATCATAAAGCAGCTAAGTCCGCTGTCTTGTTTTTTCTCCATGCTTCGACTTCCTTTTTACATAAATTATGCGGCAGCTTTTTTACTGCCGCACTTTTAATCAGAATTTATATTACTCTGCCTGCGTACCGACAAGCAGTTGATTCAAAGCTGACGTATCCTGCATCGGATCACTAATGCTCATACTGTCAGAAACGTTGTTCTCCGTACCGAAAGCGGACATATTTTCGGTCAGTATCATTACCTGTATATCCGTCTGATCTGCGGTTTCCTCTGTTTCCTTTGCCGCAGAAACAGTGCTTGAAGAATCAATCAGAACGGTGTCGTTTATTTCTGTGAGCAAATCTGAAGACATACTTTCGTCTGAATAGATATCCGAGAGAAGCTCGGCGTTTGACTGTATGACATCTTTCTCAGATATTTCATTGCTTGCAGGCTGACTAAGCTCAAGCTCCCAGGTATCCTTATTTACTGTTCCTACTGCTCCGCCTGCAAATTCAAAGATAAAGCTTTCGGAATTAAAGTTCCTTATAGTCAGCTTATCCTCGCTGCCGTTTATTGATACAGTCAGTTCGGATTGGTTTGTTTTAGTAAATGTGACCTCGTTAAGATCAATACCGCTTAATACGATCTTGTTATTTCCGTCATAATCCTCAATTATATCCATACCGTAATTTCTGCCGAATACATATGTATCGTTTCCGTTGCCGCCGTTCAGATAATCATTGTCCTCTCCGCCGTCAAGGATATCATCTCCGTCATTTCCGTACAGATAATCGGTTCCTGTTCCGCCGTAAAGCGCGTCGTTTCCGGCGCCGCCGTTAAGCGTATCGTTTCCTCCGTCGCCGTGAATAACAATGCCGTTATCGCTCCATGCTGACATCCAGTCATCGTATTCAGTCGCATGGACCTGTTTCAGAGGATTTTCCTCGCTGTCGTATGCATATCTTGTTCCGTCTGCAAAGTTTACATTGAAGTTTCTGTTTTCCTCAGACGTAAAGTAATTCTGAATGATCAGCTTGTCCTCAATTCCATCAAATGTGATAGTAAGATCGTTCCAGTTCGTTCTGTAAACGGACATAGTATCTGCTGAGAGACCGCTGCCGAATGAGATCGTATTGATACCCTCGCTGTCGTTAATTGTATCTGTGCCATATCCTATGTTGAAGATATATGTATCGTTTCCTGCTCCGCCGTAGAGATAGTCACTGCCTTCTCCGCCGTCAAGGGTATCATTACCGCCGTTGCCATAAAACTGATCGTCTCCGATACCTCCGTACAGCTTATCTGCGCCGTTTCCTCCATTAAGGCTGTCGTTTCCGTTCTCACCGATAAGAGTTCCCCCCCTGTCGTCCATAGTTACAATGTAATCACTATTTTCAGTTCCGTAAACAGTTCTTAATGGACTGTTGGAAGCGGTTGCGTGAACCTTAGAACCTCCGTTGAATGTGAGGTAGAAGTTTCTGTTTGCTTCGGAAGTAAAGAATCCCTCGATCACAAGCTTATCATCAGAACCCTCAAAGGTAACGGTAATATCGTTCCAGTTTGTACGGTAAGCCTTTATCTGATTTGCTGAATATCCGTAAATCTCAATAGTATTCGTCCCTTCGCCGTCGTCGATAGTATCTGTACCGTAGCCTTTTTTGAAAATATATGTGTAGTTGCCTGCGCCTCCGTAAAGGAAGTCATTGCCTTCACCGCCGTCAAGAACATCGTTTCCTGCGTTGCCTGTAAGTCTGTCGCTGCCCTTATCTCCGTAGAGAAAGTCGTTTCCGTTGCTGCCTACAAGCTGATCGTCGCCGTCCTGACCGAGTTTTGTAATGCCATCCTCATAAATGGAGATCATATACTCGCTGCCGTCAGTGCCGTAAATAGTTCTGAGAGGACTGTTCTGATCTGCTGCTTCTACGACAGTTCCGTCGGCAAATACAAGTGTGAAGTTTCTTGCCTCCTTGCTGATGCAGTAATTCTTAATGGTAAGAGTATCCTCAAAGCCGTCAAAGGTAATGAGAATATCGTTCCAATTGGAACGGTATGCCTTGATGCCTCCGGCGGTGAAACCGTCTCCGAACATAACAGTGTTAACACCCTCACTGTCCATAATGGAGTCGGCGCCGTATCCCGGCTTGAAGATATAGGTGTCGTTTCCGCTGCCTCCGTCAATAAAGTCATTGCCTGAGCCTGTGTCGATAATATCGTCGCCGTCACCGCCGTTGATGTAATCATCTTCGTTTCCGCCTGAGATACAGTCATTTCCTGATTCTCCGAACAGAGAGTCATTTCCGCTGCCGCCGAAGATCACGTCATTGCCGTCATTTGCTGTAATTCTGTCAGTTCCGGAATCTCCGAAGATATAGTCAGATTCTGTTCCTCCGATAATAAAGTCATCTCCGTTACCGCCTGCGGCGATATTGGCTTTGTCGCTTTCAAGAGGTAAATAATCTGAATTCTCTGTACCTGTAACATAGTTATCGATGCCTGTGATATTATCCTGTACGGGCAGGATTTCTTCGCCTATCTGCAGAACGTAGTTTTCGGGAGCGTCTGCAAAATCGGTAATGATAAGCTTGTCCTCTGTATCCTTAATACTGATAATCACATCATTACCAACGGCATTGATCTCGATATCCGACAAAGTCAGATCGTCGGCAAGCTTAACAGTTGACGTTCCTTCGCTGTCATCAATGACATCTGTACCGTAATCTCTGCTGAATACATATGTATCGTTTCCTGCTCCGCCATAAAGTATATCGTTTCCTGCTCCTCCGTCGAGAATGTCATCACCGTTATCACCGTAAATAATATCGTCGCCTTCCTCACCGAAAATAGCGTCGTTATCATCTCCGCCGTAAACAAAGTCGTTTCCGTTTCCTGCGTAAACGGTGTCATTGCCCTCGTTGCCGTAGATAACGTCATTTTCCTTACTTCCGTAAACGGTATCGTCACCGCCGAAAGCGTGCATGATCGAATCATCTACAACTGCTTTAAGAACATCGTCGCCGTTTCCGCCGTAGATATGTCTGAACGGACTGCCCTTATCTGTAACGTGCATTTTAACTCCGTCTATTTCAAGGTCGTAATTGCGGTATTCCTCACTCTTGCGGAAATCCTTGATAACAAGAGTATCGTTCGTACCCTTTATTGTAATAGTTGCGTCGTATTCATCTGTGCCGTTTACAAGGATATCGCTTGGTTTAATTCCCTTAAATCTGAGAGTATTCAGACCATCGGAGTCTATTATTGTATCGTTTCCGTAGCCCTTTGCGAAAATGTATGTATCATCGCCGTAGCCGCCTTTGAGAGTGTCATTGCCTGTCCCTCCGTCGAGAGTGTCGTTGCCTGAATCGCCGTAGAGCATGTCGTTTCCAACTCCTCCGGATATTTGGTCATTGCCGTTGTTTCCATGAATAATATCAATTCCACTCGCACCATTTAATATATCATTTCCATCCAATCCGAAAATGAAATCATTATTTCCAGTTCCTCTATATGTGTCATTGTCATTGGTTGCAAGATATGTAGTTCCTGATTTAGACAGTTCCAAAATATCAGCATATTGTGGTGAAACTGCTTTATAGTATGTACTAAACTCACTGAAAGCATTAGTATCATAAGCTTCATCGAACAGAGAAAGATATGAACCGATACTATAAAGGTTTCCCTCAACGTTTTCACCAGTAGCAATTTCCATTTCTAAAATGGCATTAAGAAAAGTGAAATCTACGATTTTATTTCCCTGTTCATCCTCTGAAACAAAAATCATGTTAATATAGAAACTGTCCTGTGATTCTACATTAAGATCGCTGAAAAAGATATTTTCAAGTGATATATACAACTTTTTCAAAATGTTTGCTGCATTTGAATTTGGATTTGTTCCACCAACGCCAACAAACTCACGTCCCATAAAGGTTTCAATCACATGCAGGTCACGAGCATCAATATTTCCGCCGCGCGAATTCGGACTAATATCTGTTGAATCAGTAATAAAGTATAAAATCTGTTTTGAGAGAAATCGCTTTTCAACAAAATCTTCTGATAAACAATATTTTTTATACAGTACGGCAAGTGTTCCTGTCTTATCTGCTTCAATAGCTAAAGTAATATCCGGAACATTTCCTTTGGTTTCTACAATTTCACCATCTCCGCCCGTCTGTGTTGTATCTGAAGTGTTTACTGGGAACCAAAACTCGCTAATCTTTCGCTCAGTTCCATCTGCGAAAGTAACCATAGCAAATTCAGCTTCCATAGTTCCAGTTGCAGTATCAACATTCTCCTCCTTGGTAACATCAAGGCTTATATTTACTACTCCTAATTCGTTTAGTGTTTTCAATTCTCCTGAATCAGATATACCATTATGATTTGCATCAATCCAAACTCGCAAATCATTCCATACTGTATCATTATGGTCAATTACACCATCGCCATCTTCATCAAAGTCCGCCAATGCTTCAAAACCCGAAACAGAAATTGCGCCATTAGAAAGTTCGACTTGATCACCGAAAAGCTCACCGCCATCGTCAATTTTACTATTACCATTGCGATCAAGACAAAGGAAACCATCCTCAAGACCTATCCATGCTGTCTTTTCAGCAAAACCATTCTTATCTAGGTCGAAGTTAACACCGTTTTCAAGTGTCGTAAGTTCAATCCCTAATGCTCCAAGATCTATCGCAAGAGGATCACGAGGAGGTTGAGCGTTACCTGCATTTGTATATTCGTCATTGAGAGGGTCTAGTAGCCAATCCCATATACTCTCACCCAAAAATCCACCAAGAATACCACCAGCAAGACCAGCTGCAGCAATTGCAGCCCAGCCAATTGGTCCAGATACAAGTCCAGCTGCAACAAGAGTGCCCATACCAATGCCCGCTAGAGCACCTGCACCTGCACCACCTGCCATTCCACCTAATGTACTCATCCCCCATGAACCAAGTGTATCAGTTGCTCCTTCAATATCTCCATTTTTATATTGTTGATATGCTGTACTAGCTGTTGTGACAACATCAGCAACATCTCCAACCGTTCCTAAAACACCAAGTACAGCACCAACACGCACACCAAGATGTGTGCCATTACTACGTCCCGGTAGAGTTGAAACATCATCAATAGCGTCTATTACATTTGTTTTACCAGTAGTAATATTCTTTAATAGCGCATTCTCATCTATATTTGTTCTCGGAATATCATCTACTGCATCAGTAACAGTTTTAAGTGCGTTTGAATCTCCTCCTAACGAATTATATAGATTATTTAATTGTTCGGTCGGGACTCCATTTACTGCAGTAGTAGTTCCAACTCTATCAATATTGGAAGTAGGACAATCAGAAAGTATAGCTTCAGCTATACCACCACTTGTTTCTCCACCAGGAACTATTTGCACCAGATTCTGAACCTGTTGGAAGCTTAAGATTTCCACTTTCATAGAAATCATTTACAATGGATTTATCTATGTCAATTCTAACTAATTCTTGACCTGCCCATTTATCGGTCTCTATACCTAGTCCTTCTTCTATAATGCCAATATCACCATTAGCTACAATAAGCAATTGATCCATTTGATTGCTTGGTGCAATAAAGCGTTGCCCTCCCGCACCAAGTAAACTATCTGGATCACTATAATACAAATCATAATCTCTCTTTGTAACTAAAAAAGAAGCTCCATATTCTAAAAAATCATTATTCACTTCACTCATAATACACTCACCCCATAATCTTTTTTTAAGACATTATCTATACGAATTATGTAATCCCATAATCCATTTTTTTGTTAATCCCCATCCACTCTTTACAATTACGTAGAGATGATTCATTGTTTATCAAGGTACTTTTTAATGTCTTTAAAAGGGTATCATCAATCATTTTAAACGGTGCTGGATATTTAGAATGTTCATTGAAAATTTGATTCCAACAAGCCATATATGCACACCAAACTTGAATAGGTGTACTATTTAGTGTCATAATTGCTTTACGGAATTTCTTGATAATTACTTCATCATTTGTAGTCAAATATAACTCATATATTCCTTTTTCTACAATGCGTCCGAAATCTGTAGGAATATTAATAGGTATATCCCTGTTTCCCATAACTGAATATCCTTTTTCTCCGCAAAGAAATTCAGCAACCTCATCATTCTCAAATGCTTTTCTTGTAAGTTCAAGCAATTCTTCGTTTGTAATCTGTTTTTGCAATTTCATGACATTTCCTTTCTCATCAAGCGACGAATAAAAATTATTTTTTTATATTTCACAAAAACCATCTACGGTATATGTTTCTTCGTCAGATAGTTTTATCATTGTTTCTTCTACTTTTGTCATATCATTGTCTAGTTTTAATATAATCTCAAAACTTGTATCAATATTAATCGACGTTTTATTTTCCTCCAAAATTAAGATCTATAATATTTAGATGCCCATAATTAAAAGAAAGAGTCAGCCACTTTTTATCAATTAAATATAAATATGAGCTAAAGTGACTTGAATCTTCATGATTGTCTGTCGGTTCACCAAACATTTGATTTATTTCTGCTTCTGTACTCTCAAAGGTTATTCCGCCTATTAAAATATTATCAATCGTATCCTGCCTTTTAAAAGCACTCGCAGTAAAGCTTATACAAATAATATCATTATCACTATAATCATTATCGTCTGCTGCACAATGCATTGTGACCGTATCCAGCAATTTACCGTCATATAACAATCCTCAGCTTCTAAGTTCGGTTTTCTCCTCATATATCATGCTTTCATCCCAAAAAGAAAAACCCTCACCCAAATCATCCAGCGAGCATGGAAATGAAAAAGTTTTATCGGCCCTGTGAAAAAATCTCTGTGAATTCAACAACAGTGATAAAAAACGATATTGTGGAGCGGCTTGAAAAACAGCCGCTCATTTTTTTACAGTATACAATAAATACCGTAATTTGTCAAGGTTCTTCAACAGTCAGTCTGCTGGAATGGAGCGTAGCGGAATGGAAGCAGACTGACTGTGCCGGCTCAGCCGAGCCTGTCGGGATACATGATTTCAAGCTCTCCCAGAACTCTACCCCAGTTTCTCAGCGGCATAGTCCATTTTTTCGCTATTTCATGAGTTGCAAGATACAGTACCTTCAGGAGCGCCGTATCGCTCGGAAATACGCTTCTCTGCTTGTTCAGACGACGATAGCCGCTGTTAAGGCTTTCGATCGCAATGGTGGTGTGAATGACCTTTCTCACATCAGCGGAAAACTTGAAGATCGGTGAGATCACATCCCAGTTTTTGTACCAGCTCTTCATGGCGTTTGGATAATCTTTCTCCCACTTCTCCGTCACACGCTCAAGCTGTTCAAGCGCAGCGTCCTCAGACGGTGCGTGATAAATGGTTTTCAAATCGTTGGAAAATTCTTTCTTGTTTTTTGCACCAACATATTTCAGCGTGTTTCTTACTTGATGAACGATACAACGCTGTAATTCTGTCTGTGGAAATGCCGTATTTACGGCTTCTTTCATACCCGAAAGACCATCGGCACATATCACGAGGACATCCTTTACGCCGCGATTTTTCAGCTCATTCAGGACTCCAAGCCAATATTTTGCACTTTCGTTTTCTCCGATATGTATGGATAAAACTTCCTTGTGACCTGTCAAACTTACTGCAAGGATTACATATGCTGCAAGTTTTTTTATCTGTCCGTTTTCTCGTACAGAAAAATGTACAGCATCAATAAATACAATGAGATAAACCTCGCCCAGAGGACGTTTCTGCCAGTCCTCTATCTGCGGAAGAAGGCGGTCTGTGATGTCGGATACCATACCATCGCTGACCTCAAATCCGTAAATATCTTCGATGGTATCGCTTATCTGGCGTGTTGTCATGCCCTTTGCGTACAGCGAAATGATCTTCTGTTCAATGCCGGAGATGTCCTTTTGACGCTTTTTTACCACCTTTGGCTCAAATGTTCCGTCTCGATCCTGTGGTACTTCGATCTCTGTTTCGCCCAAATTTCCACGTATCTTCTTGGTTTTCCTACCATTACGGTAATTGGAGTTGTCCGAGCGTTCATATGAACTGTACCCTAAGTGTTCATCCAGCTCTGCCTCAAGCATTTCCTGTATAGTGCCGCCCATCAAATCCCTGAGAGCATCCTCTATATCCTTTGCTGTCCTGATATCATACTCCTCGATCAGTTCTGCGATGATATTCTTCTTCCCCTCGCTCATTGGTTCTCTTTTTCTTCTTGCCATAAAAAATCAGCCTCCTGTGTTATTTTTATTATATCACAGTTGACTGACTTTTTACAGACTTTTTTTCAGAGGGTCAATCAATAAAACAATTAGAATGATTGCAGTTTTTTAACTTACCAAAGAATTGATTCATTCATTCGACCTCCTTTGTTCCAAGTAATGACCCTTGTATAAGTTCCAACAGATTTATATTCTCTTGCCATTCCTGCTTCATGTAATTCATACATCTCTCCATCAGTAACAAGACCGCCTCGAAGAGGAGAGCCTTACTCCCAATCATAGAAATCAATTAAATTATATGTTATAGTTGCAATATAACCATTTCTATTTTTTGCACAATGCATGCTCATTGCAGAATCAGCATCACCAATCGAATACCACCAATCAGTTGCAATCTCCGTTTCTCCGACACATCCTGTAGTAGAAAAATTAGTTCCTGGAAAAGCTGTGGCCGGATTTGTAATAAACCATTTTATCAAAACCATTTATTTTGGCATTTTGCTGTTGAAATCAGTGTATACCGGATCAGAAGTTTTAATCTTTACAAGAAGATCAACATAATACGCCTCATCAGATAGTCCTTGCATATGAATTGTTATCGCCCTTGCTTTATCTTCTGTCGCATATACAATGTTTCGTGAAGATAAAAACATAGAAACAATCAATGTAAATATAACAGCTACTATGCTATTTTTTTCACTACAATTCCTCCTAGTTATGATATGTATAAAATATTGCTGAACCCAGACACCTACATTAATTAAAATTATTCGCAAAAAATGAGCAGAAAAAATATAATAACTCTGTAAATATTGAGGCTGCTCTATACCACCTAACTTAGATTGAACTATTTAGACTTATTGCTGTCGATTAGTCAGTATATTATATATACCAATTAGAATTGAACAAAGTAATGCTATCCCATTAAGACTATAACTTAGAATCATACCGAAGCCGCTTCCTGCATTAGGTGTTCCATAATCACCGTTGAAAGCCATAAATATATGAATAAAAAAATCAGTATCGTAAAATATATAACCGATTATAACAGAAAAACAAATGGTCAATATAACACCCAAACAATATATTTTTATATTATGGCTGCTTAACTTAACAAAAAAAGCCAACTGTACCGCTGCATAAATAATAAAAAAAATAAATATAGAAATAACAGAAGCTATCCCTGCTCCTAAATATGCAGTTAAATTAAACAAAAGAGCATATATGAAACTCATCAATACATATTTAACATATTTCATCATAATAATCATATCCCCTTTTGATGAAATCTAAGTCATCCTGATTATCAATAGTATTACCAGTACTAGCGGCATATCCGCTTCCTTTATATAAGATATTTAAAGTAAATCCTGTAGCATGACCAGTACAGCCATATAGATAATTTCCTAAGTTTTCAGAATTCATAATAATATCATTATATACAAATTTGAAACCCTGAGAAAAATAATGAATAGTTGATATCGTATTATTCCAACTTTCCCGTACTTTCACATCCCAAATTCCTCCATGATTAACATTGGTATAGAATTGAACATATCCGTTAAATGAAGGATAGTATATAAAGCTTTCCGCTGCATTTGTCATATCTGTTATAATGTTCTTTAATGGTTCCGTATAATCTAAATAGTATACAGTATCAAATTTGCCGTTAATATCACTATAGATTGAAATATCATTGTTGATTTGTTCAATATTTAATATCGGAACCACACTCGGAATATAATCAAAAAATGTTTTACCATAGCCTTCTGCAGTTAAATTACAAAGCATTTTATATTCTGTATGTGCTTCAACAGGTTTGTCACCAACATAGAATCCATGATTAGCAGCAACATTAGCGATGGTCAAATATGTTATATCATCAATTTCTATAAACCACTTACCGTAAAATTCAACTTGTTCGGAAATATTCAATCCATAATTAAGCTGAAAATTTTGAATTGCCGACTGAGTTGCTCCCCCCATTGCACCATACGCCGACCCTCCCATATCCAAAAAGCCTAAATATTCCAAACATCTTTGTAATGTTGTTATTTTCAACTCTGTTTCGCTAGCGTTCTTTAAGGAAAAATTAAAATCAACGACACCACTATAAAATTCAATAAATTCTTCCCAGCTCATTTCGCTATCTTTTCCTGTAGCCGTATATATATCATATACTTCTGAAACATTGTCTTCTAAATGCAGCATATATGCATTATAAATTCTTTCTATTGACAGTTCTTTCATGACTGCGCCATTATTATTGACGGATTTTGGTTTTGGATCAAAATTATCTAATAGATTATCCCCATCCGTATCCTCCACCGTAGGATCACTCAAAAACGGCGCAACCCTCACAACATCAAGATAATCATCTAAACCGTTTAATTCCCTTGTCAGTTCATTCGATATCTTGACGTCACCTTTTAATTTCAGCACAGTTTTCAAAGTGGGCAGCACAGGTTCATTATCCGAATCCCATGCAAGCATACTGTTCCTGCTGTCAAACTCCTGCCAATCCGTCAAACTGTCGGTATCGCTGTTTGTCCATGCTCCTCTTTTTAGAGGTGATACCAGTGTGAGTTTTTTGAAGTTGTTTCCGATAACTATATAGTATGTTTTTGGTTTGTAGCTATCTTTTTCGTATATAAATCCAAAATTATTCAGTCCGAAAAATGCCTCACCATTGCATGTTCCGTCATTATTTAAATCATTCCAGTAGCCGAATGTTCCCGACGTGCACAGCGGATTTGTATTTCTGTACATCATCAGCTTATCTTCTTGTCCGAGATAATTATCCGGCTGTGTCGGAGTCCATTTGGTATATGCGCTGAAATCTTCTCCAGTAAGCCATCTCCAGCCACTTGAGGTGTACTGTCCGCCTATCCAATAAGAATTTTTCGTACCCTTTGAAAGCAGTTTTTCTTCAATGAAACATTGCTCGTCAGAATCGTTTATTGTTACCAGATGTCCGCCGAGCGCCTCGCAGATATCCTCTGCGCTGTCCCAGTCATAGCCGGAAACCGAGCAAATTCCATAGGTATGTCCATTATAGTTTGCTTTTATCATGCTACTTTCAATAAATTCTTCTGTGACTGTTTCGGCTAACGCCATCACCGCAATCTCCGGTTCTTCAACCTCAAATCCCAGACTATCCAGCCACATTTCAATATCCATCAGACAATACGTTCCCAGTTCGCTTGCCTCGCAAATGACGGTATTGTTTTCTAAATCATATGTAGTTTCCACAGGAAGCAGCATATGCAGATCTTCATCAAATCTGAATGCCTGCAAACGCTTTATACCGTCAAGCTCCTCCGTATATGCTGTATACTTATCACTTATATTATTGGTATAATTATCCTTTATCTTATAGTATAGCACACATTCGTCAACTTTGCAAGTGCTTTCGTAAGAGATTTCTACACTTTTTCCGAGAACTGCGTCGTTTTTTATCGCATTCGAGTACGGCGACTGCTTGATCTCTGCGCTGTTTACCGCATAGCCCGAAGATTTGAATTCTACTGTCAACTCGTAAGCGTTATCCTCTGTATTAATATCCTCCAGAGCCTTGCTCTCCGCAGGAATACTTTGCTCAAAAACAAAATCTGCGTCAGGTACTTCAAACGTCTCAGGATCACTCGGATCAAGCCCGATATGCGGCTCATCCCCATCCGGCAAACCGTCCCTGTCCGTATCCGGATTCAACGGGTCGGTGTGATAATCATTCACTTCTTCTCCGCCTTTCAAACCATCGCCGTCGGTATCGTCATTCTGCGGATCAGTTCCCAACTCTATCTCCTGTGCATTGGTCAATCCGTCTTCGTCAGGATCAGCGTCTGCGTCCGAAACACCATCGGTTACCGAATCATACTTTGTGGGATCCGTTCCTGTTATGTATACTTCCTGATAGTCGGTCAGACCATCCCCATCAGTATCGGGATTATTCAAATCTGTACCGATCATATTCTCATAAATGTCCGGAAGCCCGTCACCGTCGCTGTCAAGAAAATCAACAGAATATTCATCCTCTGTTTTTGTTACAACAAAGGGAACAGACTCGATTGTTTCACCGAAATCATTAGGAATTGAAACTTTAAAATATTTTGTTTGAAAATCCTCAGTGATGACATACTGATACGAGTCAGCATCCGAAACTTCTGAAACCAAGGTGTAGCTTTCATTATCATCAGACTGCCATACATCGAAAACCTCGGCTTCATAATCGGTATACCATTCAATATCTATTGCATTCGCTTCGTTATTGTAGTCGCCGTAGGCATAAATTGAAACTCCATCCGGATAATTCTTTATGAAGTCAATAAGGCTTTCATTCGCAACGACTTCTGTCAATGAAGTGTTAGATATTTCCGGATCACCGTTCTTAACGCCTGTAAAACCAAGTGTTACGCTTGAATTAGCATATACGGTGCCTGTATATGTTCCTTTCAAACGATAGCTATACGGTTCTAACTCAGTTACAGTAGCTGCCCAGCTATTCGTAATCTCGGTAATGGTAAAGTTTGTATCAAAGGTAAGTTCCCATGCTTCAATAGGGGAATCGGTGTTATTAGTAATTACGATAGCTCCATTGAAGTTATCTCCCCATGTTTCGTTGACAACTAGCTGAACATCGTAACCGGATTCCTTATTGATGCGCCCTTGACAAAGCTTAAAAGCTTCGGGAACAGCTTCACAATTATCTACTGTATAGCTAAAAGTGATCGAGGAATTAGGCTCAATCCGTGCATTATATCCTGCATTTTTAACATATGAAACTCCGGTAGACGTCTCAGCCCACTGTGCGTCCCAAATGCTTGAAGTGCTGCCGTTTGGATCAAAGTACAGCATCCAGTTTTCAATTGTACTGTCACCTGTGTTGGATAACGTAACGGAAACAACCTCCGTATCACCCCATGAATTAGTTACATTGTAGGAAACAGCATAATTGTCGTAGACATAATTCTGCGTTGTAAAATCCTCTGCCAGTACTGGGATACTGGGTACAAGAGTTGCCGCCATAGCTAAACTCATTACGCCGGAAAGTATTCGTTTGAAGTTGCTTTTAAGTTTCATAACTTCTCCTCCGTTTCCGCAGTGGCGGAGCGCAGAAGCGCTCCGCTCCTGCTTTTTTATCAGTCTTCTTTTGTGAATTTCTTCATGCCTTCAGGCTCTTTGGGCTGATTGTACCACCACCAGCAAGCCTTAGAACTGGAACCGACTCCAATCATCAGCGCAAGAGCTGCCAATGACGAACCGTATTTCAGCATGAGCTTTTTAATTGCTTTCATATTCTTCACCCCTTTTCTTTTTCAAAAATTTATGCAAATTCTCCGGCTCCTTCGGCTGACAATAGGTTATGCTGCAGGCTTGACCTGTTACTAATGTCGTTATGCCATAGATCGCACTGAGAATTAACGTTATGACTATTCCTCGCTTTGTTTCCTGATCTGGTTTCCTCATTGTTTAATTGCTCTCCCGGATAAAAAATACGCTATACTTTTCCTAGCTGATCCTAGTTTTCAGTATAGCGTATACTATTTATTTTTTTCAAGTCTTTTGCGCCAAAGTACCTTTTTGGACGTCATTTGTTCTTTCCGTTAATACTTTATTAACATGTCGGCTGTGAATGTTTCGTCCTCCCATTCAAAAGATGTGACTCCACCCAACTGATCCGCAGCTTTTTTTATACTGCTTACACCTATACCATGTAATCCATTTCCTGACTTACTGGATTTAAGGTTCTGAGTGTCAACCTCATCTGATGAATTTATAACACAAATTCGAAGTTTCTTATCGACTTGTATCATTGAAATGTGAATATATTTATTGACACATGAACAGCGCTCTGCTCCTTCAATTGCATTATCAAGAAGATTAGCGAGTATCCGACAAATCAGCATATTGTCTATGGTCATTGATTCAAACACGTTTATCTTAGTTGTGAATTGTATATTTTTATTTAATGCTTCCTGCCATTTCATATTGATAATAGCATCAACGGATGAAATACCTGTGTAGCATATTCCACCTGCGTCTGATAAGCTGTTTGATAAATTCTCCAGATGCCTAATTGCCTCATTTTGATTTCCATAGCGGAACATAGATCTTGCCACAGATATCTGATTATTTATATCATGCTTTAATTGCCTTATCTCGTTGTATTTACTTTCAATCAGCATATAATTTTCTTCTTCTGATTTAAGTCTCTGTTCCATGACTTTCAATTTCAATTGATTTGCATATGTATCAAAAAAGTTAAACACAAATAAATTAAGTGCAAGTAATCCAATAACGGAAATCAAATAATTTATAGTCTGTCTATGGGTTAACCCATATGACACAAAAATCCCATTAAGAATGACCACACTTAAAATCGGTATTAATATAATTGACAGCCAGTTCTTTAATGGAATATCTTTCTGCTTGTTTTTTGAATACTCTATTATATATACCGAAAACCAGAAACAAAATAGCTTTGAACAAGCCATTCCAATATATCTGCCTAAACCTGAATTTAATTGATCCAAGGGGCTTCCGAAATTCAATATATAAAGTATTCCCATTGGAAGTGATTCTGAAGCAAGTATTACTATCAAGAATATTAATGAACAAAAAAGTTTTTTACCGAATTTACATTCAAACATTATGTTGGAAACAGCTGTCATCAGTACAAAAGTAGCGATCAAGTTGATCCATGGATATTCAAAAAATAATGTTACTGCTGCAAGAATCATAGAGGTAAGCAGTGTTGCCGGAAATATTGCTCTTTTTCGAACTCTGAAGCTCTCTTTCATCATATTGTACAAGTAAAAAATTATAATTGAGCTCTCAGCAATGCAATTTAGAATTTCTATAATTAATTCATTAACAGACATTAGCCCCACCTGCTTCTGCTAAATTTCAAAAAAGCTTTTGTGATATTTTCAAGATGATTTCTGCTGACGTATAGGCTTTTGCCATTCTTCAGAAATACTTGATTCTTTTTAATGTAGTCAATATTAGTAATGTTTATCAGAACGCTTTTATCGGAACGTACAAATAAACATCCTTCTAACATTTTCTCATAGTCGCCCAGTTTACCCTTTTGATAATAGTGTTTATTCAACGTATGGATGACTATTTGATGTGAATAAACCTCTATATACAAAATATCGACTGTAAGAAGTTCTTTCTCGATACCATCGTCAATGACTTTAATGTATTTCTTATTTCTATAATACTCTTGAACTGTATCGCTGAGTTGTTTCAAATAAATGGACTTGGGTTGATTTTTTAATATATATCTGAATGCCTTAACTTCATAGCCTTGATAAACGAATTTGTCAAAACTGGTCATAAAAATAAGGATCACATTTTTATCAATTTGCCTTAAAAACTCAGCCGTCTGCAAACCATTCAAATCTTTCATCTCAATATCAAGAATAACTAAATCATATTTATCTTTTGAAAATTGTTCAATAAATGATTCTCCGCTTTCGAATTCTGAAAATTCGAATTCGTTTTCATGAGTCTGCAGCGAATTGATGTCATTTTTTAATTTCTCAATGTAAGTTTTTTCATCGTCACAAATAGCAATTCTCATAAAATCACTCCTTTATTTTATTTTAACACAAAATCCCAACTTTTTCAATATAAATCGAAATCATTAATATAAAATAAACAAAATTTACTGATTTAATGTTTTCGATTATTATTTGCATAAATCTGTATTTATGTGAAAAAGCACGGTCTATGAAACAATTTATCCATAGCTGTGCTTTTTTGGGGAGGCGATTGACTTTTATTTATCCGAATACCACAATCCGTTGCTTTATCAATTTTTCTTCCAGCTCTTTTTGAATTTAAGCATATTTTTTATTTTTCTACAACGGTTAATATATTTATTTCAAAAAATCAATCCAAGCTCTGTGTGAAATTCTCTTTAATTCCCATATCCTGCTTTTTCAACCTTATCATCCTCCGCAGCCTGCTGTCGACTGTTCGTCTGACCGATTTATACTTCTGTGTATAATCATCTTCAATGCACCTACTTAAATTCACAAACAATCCCATAATAGTATTTCTAAGTAGCATATTTTCAAAATGCCCCATATCGTCAAGCATATTCTGAGCGTACTCATTACCGTCGTTTGCGGACTTTGTAAGCCATTGGGCAGCCTTTTCCTTATCTTTTTCAACTCCCTCTGCCCCGAAAAGATAAAGCCTGCCGAGCTGATAAGTTGACCACATATTTTCAGCGGATTTTTCAAAATATTCGATGGCTTTAGGAATATCAATCTCCGTTCCAAGTCCCTTTTTGTACATAGCACCCAGTTTGTAATATAGATTATCGTCAGCCTGATCCTTGCTTTCGAGTTCAAGAAATCCTGACAATGCAGCTTTGTAATATCTCTGTGCGGTTTCTTTATTCTCAGCAACATATTCACCCTTGCTGTACATTTGCGCAGCGGCATAGGAAGCATACGGCTGACCCTGAGAAGCCGATTTCTGATACCACAAAAAGGCCTGCGACAAATCTTTTTCCACGCCGTTGCCATAATAGTATAGGTTAGCGAGACTGTATTGTGCGAATTTGTGGCCCTCCTGAGATGACTTCAAAAACCATTGAAACGCTTTTTCATAATCCTGTACTGTGCCTAACCCATAGCAATGCATTTTACCAATGCGATACCAAACGTAAGAACGCATATCCGCAGGTTTCATGACCTGTCCCTTGAATTTAGGTTCGTATGGGAACATATAGTCCGAATCCGGCTCTATCTCCATAAATCCCTGCAATGCCTCTTGGTAGAATGCGAATGATTTTTCTTCGTCTTTTGCGCCAAGCTTGTCGGTGGAATACAATTTTCCTAAATCGTGAATAGCAAGGACATTGCCTGACTTTGATTCGGAGAGCAAGAGCTGTTCCGCCTTTTTGAAATCTTCAAGCTTTGATTGCTTGTTGTAAATAATCTTACAAGCTTCTTTGTATGCTGTACTCCATTTGAGATAGTATTTACTTTGAGGTTCATAATCTTCAATATCGACTGTTACCTCATTTTCATTGCTCCAAATGAAATCTTCGGCGGTCGGCTCGTCGTTATCCGAAAATGTTACTTTATCATTTTCGGATTGCTCAGATTCATCAAACTTCAGAAGAATATCAACATAAAAGTCATCATTCGCAAATTGTTCTGTTGGTTCGGGTTCTTCAATTTCTACATCAATGACAGGATAATTCATGTCAAGCACAGTTCTGATTATCATATTCCGCACAGGCTGAAAAACTTTGTTATCAACCAATGGCGGCAGTTCTTTTTCCTTTTGCGTATAGCTCTTGTATTTCAAGCTCTCCAAACTGCACCATTTTTCATAAAGCTGACGGATATTATTGTCTTTTGCAAGTTCTGAAAAAATACTGTTGACCGTTTCTTTGACATCAGGCGGAAGGTACCCATATACTTTTTTGCCTTTAACATTCTGTAACTGAGAATATAGTTTGCGGATAAGATTTTCAAGCTGCGGATTTTCAAAACCGCCTTGCTGAACTTTTCTGACAATACTTTTAAACTCCGTTTTTGATACAGCTTTCAATTCGTCACGGCTTAACGTCTGCTCCTGATATATGGACTGCAAATCGTCCTTAAATATATCGTTTGCAAAAGCTGAACGAATCTTATTAATTCCCTCGTTTGTTAAGAATCCTTCCTTTGTATTTTCGGAATAAACAAGCAGATGAATATGCGGATGATGAGTAGTGTCATGAAATGCGGCGTACCATTTTAAATTGCATAATGAAATTTTCTGATTTTTTGCAATATCTGAAATGTGACGCATAACAAGCTGCCGCCACGCTTCCGAATTATCGTAACCAAGTCTAATTGCATCTTCACGACGAAGTGAAATTACGTGGGACCAGACATTGCCTTTGTGATTTGCTATTTCGTTAGCTACCCTGTCAAGAATTATCGGTTCATCTTTTTCATTGAAAAGACCATGAGAACCTCTTTTCTGAACTCCCGGACGCATAGCCATGTAACCGACAAAATTCTGACGATTACCAATGACGTCAGCGTTACGCTCAATGATCGTACTGATTAGTTCCGAAGCGTTTTCTACAGTAGGGTTCACAGTGTAGTCCTCATACTCAAGGTATCTTTTAGCTTCGGGAAAATCTGAAAGCAGATCACGAAGCAATTCTTGTTGGTTTTTAGTAGCGTTATCTTTTCTGTCAATAGTGTTTTGATCCCGAACCTCAACTGTTTCACGGGTTGCGATATACTTTGTGTAATTTCTGCGCTTGTTTTTACTTTTCTGTGTACCGCTTTTCAGATAGCGGCTTGTTACGATTATTTGCGATAAAGCTATAGTATCTCCTCCTAACCAATATTCAGTTTGTTTCTTGGATGCTTTGTTTTAAGTATCTCTTTTTGTTTTGCAGACGTAACATGTGTATAAATCTGAGTTGTAGTTATTGAACTATGTCCCAACATTCGCTGTATGTATCGGATATCAACATCTTCTTCGAGAAGAAGAGTAGCAAAAGAATGTCGGAACATATGGGGCGTTATATGCATATCTACTCCGCACTGTTTGCAATAGAAATTTATCATATTGCGAACAGACTGTTCGGTCATTCTTCTGCCTAGCTTGTTGACGAAAAAATATCCCGAATCTGGAATCTCTTTTTCAAATAACGAATGATATTTTCTAAGAATACTGAGTACCGCAAAATTTTCAATAGGTATAATACGTTCTTTTGAGCCTTTACCATAGAATTTAACCGAGTTTCCTAACAGATCAACATTATCTGAACGCAAAGTACAAATCTCCGCCACTCTAGCTCCTGTAGCGAAAAGCAATTCGAGAATTGCTGTATTACGAACTGCACTGCGAATCTGATAATCGCTTTTAGCAAACACAATCTGCTGATACGAAAAAGATATTAGTTTAGCTATAACTCCAAGGGGAATGGTTTTCGGCAGCAGCAAAGGCTCTTTTATCGTTGTTTCCAGTTTGTCAAACGGATTAAAGTCGATAAGATCCTGCAAAAGCAGAAAGTGAATAAACGCTTTAAGCGTTGCAAGCTTACGCTTGGCTGTTTTAGGCTTGTACTTTTTGTTGAGATATTCTATGTAGTCCCACAAGGCCTGCTTTGAAAGCTCGTTCGAGAAAACTCCGTACTGCGACAAGTCGATTTTATACGCTCGGATCGTTTTATCACTAAGTTTTTTGTGGTAACGGCAATAATTAAGAAATTCATCAATGTGCAATTTGTATTCAAACATAATGGAAAACTCCTTTTAATTTCAATGTGAATGATTTTGATATTTTTCGTCAAATTAAACAAATGAGACAAGATCTATTATTTTCATTTAATTCAATTTACATCTATTATACCAGAGCTTTTGATGTTCGACAAATTTCGGCAAATTGTGAAATTTCACAAATTTTATGCAATTTAATTGACATTTTAGGGATTTGGTGATATATTTAAAATGAGAAAGTTTAATAAGTGATAACTATAAATTATCTTATCAGTCAGGTGAAAAAAATGTATTTTGACTCATATAAGTATGCAGGAATTTTTGAAAAATTAGCTTGCAGGATCATAGAAAAAGAGATCTCAGAAAAGATATTGGTTTCAGGCACAACTCAAAAAACCAGAGACCATGGGATCGATTCTATAATATATACAACCCAAAACTATATCACCATTGAAGCCAAGCTCAGAAAAAGCTCATCATCGTTGGGACTTAAGGATATTGCTTCATCTGTGATCTTTTATCTTCTTAGACTAAATGATAAGCATTATATTGTATCAAATGTATATTTAACAGCCGATACCATAAAAGTATTGGATAGATTAAACAGCACAAAGGGTACTGTTATATCTTATATTGACGGCGAAAGCACAATAAATACTTTAAAGGAGATCAAAGACACACTTGACGCTGATGAAAGGGAGTTAGCCGATATAATATTGCAGCAATTTGACAACGGTCCCAAACGGATAAACAGCTCGCCTGCAGACCGCGATGCCGTGAAAACGAAAACGGCTCAGCTGGAAAGTCAGCAAAAGCTGTTGAGATCAGTTATCGCCGAACTGATGAGCGGAAGAAAATGCGTCATTTTATCCGGCAAAACAGGAACAGGCAAAAGCAGTATTTTAAATGAGATCATAGAACAAATAAAGCAAAACTATAATACGATTTTTATAGATTGTCAAAAATATTGTACCATAGAAGCATTCATGTACCAAGTATCAAATTTAGAAATTGGGATCGATATAAACCATCTGATCTCAGAATATATAACTTTATCGGAAAAATTCGAGGACCCAAATAGTTTAGTAAATATAAAAAGCGATAATATTTTAAAAACATTGGCTCAGGTACTGAGTACAAACAAGTATGCGGATAATATAAAATTTATTGCGAAAGAGTACATCAATAATCTAGTTGAATGTTTTAATATGGGAAACTTATACATTTTTATTGATAACTATTCTTCTGCGTCGCCCGAACTAGCTGATTTTATAGCTTCGTATATTATTTCTTCCGTTGAAAATTTAAAATTCTTTATAATCCAAGACACGGACATCGAAAGCGCAAATTCTAATATTTCTGAAATTTCAAAATTTCCAGTCAATGCTGAAAGGTTCAAAGAACTGCATATTTGTAATTACGACAGTGATGAAACAGATATTTTTATTTCTTTTTTTAGACCCGATCTTCCCAAATCGACAAAACAACAATTGTACAGTCAATTCGGTGGTAATTTACTGATGATAAAGCTCGCTTTAGATGAGATGGAGAATAAAAAGATCTATGATCCTTCGCTTCTGCGTCCCAGTAAATGTGAACAAATATATGACTTTCGAATCAAAAATTATGCAAAGTCAGACGATGTGTATGTTAAAGCATTTTTTGTTTGCTGGATCCTCAATTCCCAGATCCCCCGTGATTTATTAAATTCATTGGGTAAGAGCGATATAAATTCTATTCTGAAAAGAACGGGGCTGTTTAACGAAAGCAATACATCATTGTCATTGTGCAATCCCTGCGTTTACAAAGTTATTTCGACATATTATACATATAACAGTAAACTGCTTTATTATCAGATCAAAGAGTTTTCCGATGCTTTTAATGCGTTTAAATTAGCTCCGATAGAGCAGATCCGTGTTAAGTTTTTTTCAAGATCAAATGATTTTGTTCAGTTTGCAGACCAAAATATTGCTCTGTTTGAAAATAAATCAGAGTATAACAATGTGCTGGAAACAAGAACCTTGATATTCCTTTATACAAACAAAAACGATACTCAAAATTATATTGAGGCTGCGGCAAATTTGCTTTATGCCTCTATCGATCATTCCACATATATACTTGACCTTGATGTGTTGATACAAAAAATCTCAGGTTTTTTCAAGGAATATTTTGAAGAAACAGATATATTCCATCTATATGATAAATTCGATGATACCATGAAAACGACCGTATCTAACGCAAGAATAAAGTATGTAATTTACTTGTATTTTAACAGCACGCATAAGAATAATTTTAAACAAGCAAACAGCGATTTGGATATACCGAATAAATATTTACTGCACTGCGACGATCCGATATTGATATCAAAGTTAATAAGATTTCAAGCTATTTGTCAAAAGGAAATGGGAAACAGAGAGAAATTTTTCGAGATCCTTCGTGACGGTGTTATGCGTTTTCCTCATAATAAATATTTGGCGGCTGTCTATAGTGCAAATATAGTTGCCGCTATGAATTATTCCGATCCGCAAAAGGCTGTTGATATAATTGATAAGGAAGCACTTCCAGCAGCACACGCTACCGATAAACAGCTTGAATTGTGGATACTTAATGATAAGCTTATCAACTCATTGTTTATACAGCACTATGATGAAGAGCTTTTTGAAAACAACTATAGATCCGTTATTTTTATGTCGGAACGGCTTTGTTCAATAAAAGACCAAGCAAGAGCCGAAAATACATACGGAGCGTTTCAATTAAAGATGCATAACAACCGCTCCTTAGCCTGTGAATACTTTAAGTCTGCTTTCTATTTGATCTGCAGATATGTAAATAATTTCATTGCATTTTATTTTGGAGTAAATTATATCAGCATGATCCCTACAACTCAAAAGGAAGAATTTGAGTATATTGCAGATATTCTTATAACGTGGTGTCAAAACAATATAAAATATATTATAAATAAAATAAATGACCCCAGCACACTGCCGCAAAACAATAAGCTTATTATGGCGTTATATTCATTAGAAAATGCTCTAAACAAAAGGAAAGACTATAGATACAAATTGGTTGCTGAAATGAGCGGTCTTTCAGACATCTTTGCAAATAAGATACCTATGAGCGAAACATTCTATATAAGAAATATCCCGATCATATTATTTTAATAAGTCAATAAGCTTTTCGTTCCGATTGAACTGTGTTTTGTTTGGATAGTGTATGAGGTCAAGAACAACACTTTCTAATTGCAAATATACATACCATGTCACTATGCTTTTCCATTGATCACCATTAAACCACAACAGCTTATTTTTGCAAGGAAATATTCCCATAACAGAAAATACCATAGCGATATTATACCCGTATTCAGATCTTATGCAATTAAAGATGCCATGTAATTTTTCGCCGCATATATTATCTGTTGAACTAAGGCACGGTGTAAAACCAAAACAGAGTTTCTTTCGCTTATTATTGAATTGCTTCAGCGATTCAAACAGTTCTTTTAATTTGCTGATTAATTCTGCATCTTTCACATAAATGCTGTAGCGATTGAACGTTAAAAAAAGACGTTTGATTCTTTCGGACAGTGCAGGATCTGACGGCGCTTGCTCGTTACAAGTAAATGCTTCATCCATTAGCATGATCGCCTGTTTTAAACCAACTGGTTTATTTGTGCTTGAGCATCTTGTTATTGATAATTTGTCGCAGACGCTAAAGTAATCAATCCCCTGAAAAAGCTTATTTTTATGATATTTCAAGACCATATTGATCTTGTCCGTCGATGTTATGATATAAGGATCTTTATCAGATAAAAATCGTCTTGGATTTAATGTATTCAGCCATATATCAACTCGATATTCGCTTTCCATATATTTAATTATTACGACTAAGGAATCGGAAGATGTATAGCTTTTGATAAAGGTATAATTACTGCTTTTAAGAAAAGATCTAATATGATTGTCTAATTCATGTTTGTTTAGAATATTTTGACACCCGAGTACATTGCTATTCGTTTGCGTTAATGCTTTGACTGAGGGTTTATAAACGTCAGGCTTCAGACCGCTGTATAACTCAAAATGTATTTTTAGAAAATCTATGCTGTTTGCAATTTCATCATAGGTAAGCTTTGCATTTTTACTTAATAAATCAGATAAATATGGATTTTCAATAAAATGCGACATTCTCATTTTCAGCAGCTCTATATTGCCGTGATCGACCACGAATCCATTAAACCAATCGTATATGTAGTTTTTAGCATATCCAAAAGGCGTAGCTATAACCGCTGTAGAAGTGGCCAAAGCTTCTATTATCATAAGCCCACCCGATTCATATTTTGAATGAGTCACCAGCACCATGGATTTTATAAGGAGACAGCTTAATTCTGACGGAGATAAAGTACCCCACCATATTATTTTATTATTATTTTCAAAATCGTCTATATGAACACCCATTTCAAATAACGTTTCACGAAAATATGCTATTTGTTTGGGCGTTCCGCCTGCAATCCATAAAGGAGGCGTTTTATCTCCGTAAATTTCAAACAGCTGACTCCACGCTCTGATTATTTCAAGGATTCCCTTATCGATATGAAGCCGTCCATAATAAAGAAATGGACCGTTTATCCACCAAGTTTCTAAGCAATTGGCGCTATATCCCAAAGGCAAGTAACTGTTTACATTTATTTGAGATATACTGTACGTTGATACGTTTCCATATTTATCATGCGAAGGATTTGAAAATTCCTGTGCAATAGGAAGTCCTGTTAAAATAAGTCTGTCATAATCTATATTATATAAGTTATGAATTTCTTCTTGTTCAGCAATACTTGAACAAATTAAATATTTGGCGTTTTTAAAAACAAGTTCTTCCGAAGCTATTCGTTTATCAAGATCAATTTGCTTTGAATTTACAAGTTTTTTTTTTTTTCCGTTAGATTGAATAGTGTGAATATAATATGTGCCGTATTCCTTTGAAAGCTTTAAAGCAATTATACCCGACTGCCAATAGCTACTGTGAATGATAAAATTATGTAAATTATATTTATCGATTATAACTCTGATTTTATCTGTTGCTTTGTCAATATAATTTTGCAAAGTATCTTTATCGTCAGCTGAATCACCCAGCTTAAGACGTTCGATAAAGCAGTTATCTGAAATTTTTTCATTATTTGAAAAGAAATCGTATTTTTTTCTTGTAACATACACACAAAATAAATTCTCATTTCTAATTATGCCCTTTAACAACCCGCGTGAATAAGTATTTCCACCTCCAAACTCATTAGCTCCGGACGGCATAGTTGCATCACAGTGCAAATCAATAAATAAAATATTCATTTCAATTCCCTCTTTTTAATTGCTTTTTAATGCCAATTCACGTTACTATCACACCTATATAACCGTTTTTTACATAAGATAATTTATAGTTATCATACGTTAACATTAATCTTAAAGGAGTTATATCCCATGATGAAATCTTTACATAAGTTATTTTTCACGCTTATATCAACAATATGGATAGTAATCATATATGGAATTGATCAAGAATGGAACTTTGTAAAACAATCAAGTTTACTCACAGCTATTTGCCTAGCATCAACTCCATTTTTATTAATCACTATCTGGTATGTTATCACAAAGACTTGTTGCTCTAATGACAATGTATCAAATTGTGAAAATATTGATGAAGTAAATAATGATTTTCTCGCAAACTATCTTGGATACTTTTTTATTGGCATTGGACTTGATAATTTTCACACGTTAGTTTGGATATACATAATCGTATTTGCATTTACTTTCGCATCACAAACGCAGTTTTTTAATCCAATGCTTTTACTAATTGGATACAAATACTATTACATTACAACCGATAAGGGAACAAAAATAATGATTATTTCGAGAAAAACATATCGAAACGCTAAAGAATTGCATAGTGAAAATCTTAAGCGACTTAGTGATACTGCTTTTATAGAATTTGGAGGAACAAAATGAAATGCCTAATCGTTAAAGTAAAGGACAGAAAAAGAACACCAACTTACAAAAAAATGATTAGTGGAAAAGATATATACTCATTTCCATCTAATTTAGATGACGCAATTGAATATTCGCCATCGACATTACATGAAGAAAATGAATGGTATATGATCACTTCATTTTCCAAAACCAAGTTTTGTATTGAGTTTCTAAAAGAAGACTTTTCATCAGTTAACTATGAAAAGCTCAGTAGATCTTGGTTTTGTCAATATCACTTGACACATTTTATTCGAACAAGAATTATGCAAC
>NZ_QTWZ01000002.1:215645-216948 GCF_003461385.1 Ruminococcus sp. AF17-1AC | reverse complement strand
TGCTTGTAAAGCTGTGCGTCGGACATACCTGCTTCAGCGACTTTTTCAAACTGCTCTTTTGTAAATCCCTGCAATTTCCAGCACTCCACAGGCATAAGCCTGCGGATTCTGCCTTTGTGTACTATTCCGTGTCTGTCCGTAACCGTGAGCGTAAACATCGGTTCATTAGGTTCTTTTATTCTGCGACCGTTCTGTCGGGTAGTTTCCTTAAATGGGTTGATTATCGCCCTAGGAGCTTCTTCAAGCACTCCCGAACGTTCGCCTTTGTGAGTTTCGTTTGTTACTCCCAAATCCATTCTTGTATGCAGACATCGGGCATTTTCTGTAATCTGCGGATTTTCGTTCAAATCACAAAAAAACAGCGGAATGTTCTCCTCTATGATGAGATACTCCGCTGTTCTGACGTGCGGTAACACATCTTGCAATGTCTGTCATCTGAGGATCGGGATTGCAGTCTATGAAATAAAGTCCCGTTTTACCGCCCATGCCGCCCGAACCGCTGCATTGCGTAACAGCCGTGCCGTCTGTGGAATAAACTCTCGAACCCTGACTGCCGCCTATCAGCTGTTCAGGTTTTCTTTTTTCGCAATTTTCCTCATCATTTCCTCCGAAAGCCAGTATTTCTGAGGGACATTTGTCTCCAAGATATCCGATAAGGAACAGCCTTCTTCTTGACTGCGGTATTCCGAATCCGGCAGAGTTAAGCACGCGCCAGCACATACTATACCCCAGTTCAGAAATCTTTTCAAGGATGATTCTGAAACATTCCCCCTGCGATATACCAAGCAGGTTGGGTACGTTTTCAGCGATAAAGTAACGGGGGCGCTTGGCTTCAAGGATTTGGATATAGTTAAAAAACAGGTTTCCTCTATCGTCCTCAAAAGCGAGTCTGCGCCCCGCGACACTGAACGATTGGCAGCACGGGCCTCCAACGAGCAGATCAAAATCCGGCATATTTCCGTAATCGATTTTTGTGATGTCCTCATAAAAAATTTCCCCCTTTGTGTCATACAGCGTTCTGTAGGCTTTCTGTGCGAATCTGTCAATTTCACACCATCCGACGCACTCAAACCCGCCTACTTTTTCAAAAAGCCGAACGGAACGCTCCTATTCCTGCAAACGCTTCGAAATATTTTATCATTTATCACCGTTCCTTTCCTTTTTGTAATAAAAAAACGGCTAAGTCTTTTTCAAAACTTAACCGTTACATTGACATATTCATTTCTTCGTTTTCTTCAAGATCTTCCGTTTCTGTAATTTCCTCGCACTCAATATTTTCCTCTGTTTGCTTATCAATCTGACT